>JALVRO010000035.1 GCA_027031265.1 Bacteroidales bacterium
TATAACAACTTTCTCTAAAAATTTTTGTTCTTATGTTTTTCTTAACCTTAATTTAACAAGTAATACATTGACAATCTTTCTATTAAAAAGATTTTTGCAAACCTAACGCTGATTTTGGGTTAATTTTTTAAGTATATCCCTAGTGTCAAAGCGAAATTATCGGGCAAAGAGTAGTCTTCATCAATTTCCTTGTCCCCTATGTTCTCTACATATATGATGTATTCATAATTGCCATCATCCGTATAAAGAGTGAGACTGGGAGATCTTCTTCCATGCTCATAGGAAATGCTAAAGCTTCGGTTTTTTGGGGGAGGCAAATAGGTATGTATACTTGTAATTACAGGTCTTCCCCCCTTTTGAAAGGGAGGCTAGTTTTTTGTTTTTTCTCTACCCTTGTCTGTTTTTTCTCTGGTTTTTGTAGTAGCAGGCTGGGAACCTCTGTGGCATGAGGTCACAACAAAAAGAGCTAAGAAGATAATGAGAAATGCTCTTTTCATAACAAGGAGATTTTGATTTTTACTTTAAATTATTCTGTTATGTACTAATTGTCAAGGTGGTATGTATGAATTTTGATTTTTGCTCAGAGGTAATTTATTGGTAAACTTGTTTTGAGCTACAAAAGATGTGAATTTCGGGCTTTATGTGAAATGTGAGATTTTTTATGTAAAAGGAAGTTTGTGATTTATAGTTTGTTATGACAGGAGTTTGTGTTATTGACCAATAGACTGTTGACAAAAAAACTTGAAGAACATAAGGAGAATTAGTGACTATTTCTCTGGGAATAAGATGGATATTAATGCACCTGTTGTGGGATCGAACTGAATCTGAGCTTGACCGTATTTTAGTATTTCTATTGGTAGTCGGGCAATTGTTCCTGCTTGTGGAAGCAGAATTTGTTTTTGGGCTAATAGTTTGTTTCCTAGTTTTATACGAACAATGGCTATCTCTGGTATTCTGTAAGCAAGGCCTTTGTTGCCATCTGGTAATTTTTCTATTCTGCGTAAGAGGTCCTGGTTTTTGATAAAGTTTTTGAGGGGATTTGTTGTGCCAGGTGTCTCTATCTCGAGGTATATAGGCTTGCCACGCATGTCTTTTATAGGGAGCAGACCATATTGTGGTGAGAAACGGAAGATGATTTGCTTTGTTAGATTGTTTTTGGGTTCAGGTATTGTCACGTATTTGTAATGATACGAAGTCTTGTCCACTCTGCCCACAAAGAGTGATAAATATTGTTGTTCCTGCCTGTCAATACCCTCGAGCATTTCTTTTAAGGCCTGTCCATCTGGTAGATATTCGCTATCACCTTCGCCAACGAGCAGGGCCTCACGGTCATCACGCAATGTGAATATTTCATTGGCTATTTCCTGGGCCTGTTCCCGTGTTGATTTGCGGATCACTCTCTTTTTTATCACAGGTATGACTCGCTGAATTGTATCCAATTCCTGAACTTTGAAAATAGTGTCGTAAACTTCTTTGTAACCTCTGTCAACAGTTGTAATGTTCTGTGTTATAGTGTTGTATTTGTTTTGTTCAACAAATTTTTCTTCCTGCCATGAGGGTTTATATGAACTATGAGGGTTAGTATTGACAGAAGCAAGAAAGCCTTCTGGTGTGAGGTGAATATTGTAAATCCAGGGTAATGTACCTGTTATGAGCCACAGGTTATTAGTGTCGCGGACAGGTGTGGTGTTTATTTTGACATCAGATATTTCCCAATATGTCCGGTCCTGGGTAATCACATTGTCTATACTGCCTAAAAACTCTTCGGTATAGTCAGCATAAGGCCCTTTTTGTTCTGAGACTTTTGTGAGCTGTAGCTCAATGGATATTTTGGTTTTGGGTAAATAATAAGCAATTGAACGGGGAATATATGTGTGGACTTTGTGGATGTTAACAACTGCTATATCCAGCTTGTGTGAGCACGATGTTAGCAGAATAAAAAAAACAGTTACTAGTATTGATAAAGTTCTATGCATTTTTGCTTTTTTGTTGTTTAAGGTATATGTGTGTTTTGATGGCTACTTCAATCATTAAGGCTATGAAGATGCCCAGTACAATGAAAATTATGATGTAAAATGAAAGATTCTGCTCAGAACGTTTTTTGCGTATCTTTGTGAAATCAGAGGTAAAATACAACAAGGGTCTGCTCAATACGATATCTGCCAGGACATAAGCATCGTAAGTGTTGGCTGAGAAATTAACAGATACTTCGTTTGTGTCGATAACGGATAAAGTGCTACGAATGACGTTTTTCAGAAGAGGACCTTTGATCTCTCTACGCAGTTTTTCCTGGTTTCTGTATAAAGCAATGCTTGGAGATTTGTATTTGTAATAATAAGTCAGACCCTGGCGGAATTTTTTAAAGTCATTGTATGATTTAGCTCTGAGTGTGAGTTTTATCTGGCCAGCATTATAGCGGTACATTTTATCATCAAGGGATACGTTGAGAAGTAAAAAGGTTGTAGAGTCTTGATGGAAATATGCTTTTACCCATGTCGTGTCTGTAATCTTTGTCCTGATGCTATTCAGGTCAGCCAATAAAGCATTGACATAAGGTTCGTAACCTCGCGGAGAATACAGCAGACCTGTAGTTGCGTAAATAGTTGATTCATAATATTTAACAGGGTTGTTTCTTTTTTTGAACATCCCATAGACAAGGCCGAGGATGGCAAAAATTATTAACAAGATAATATACTTGCGAAAAAATTTATACGTCTCGGCAATAATCTCAATAAGATTCATCTCATTCATAACCCTGCACTTAAATTTTAAATTAGCTTAACAAAATAAATTAAATTTTTATATAATTGAAAATTTAAAAAAATAAAATCACCATTGCCCATGAATTGCTATTTTGTTGATACACATGCACATTTATTCATGGAGAGCTTTGATCAAGACCGGGGTCAAGTCTTGCAACGTGCTATGGACAAGGGGGTTAGCAAGATTGTCTTGCCTAATGTGGATCTTTTGACTATACCTTTGCTAAAGAAAACAGTGGCTATGGCTCCTGATAGATTGTTTCCTCTTATGGGATTGCATCCTTCGTCAGTAAAAGATGATTTTGAGCAAGTACTTGCCAGTATGGAGCAGGAGCTCGAGCGGGACAAATACTGGGGTATGGGCGAAATAGGTATAGATTTATATTGGCCAGAGAACAAGAGTTTTCGTGAACAGCAAATAGAAGCATTCCGTTATCAGCTCCGTATGGCAAAGGCTAGGCATATACCAGTTGTTATTCACACACGTGATTCTTTTGACCTGACTTACCAGGTGGTTAAAGAAGAAAAAGAAGACAGCCTGCGGGGTATATTCCACTGTTTTACAGGTAGCTACGAACAGGCTAAGAATGTTATGGACTTGGGTGGCTTTTATATGGGAATAGGAGGTGTTTTGACTTTTAAAAACTCTAAACTTGGCGAAAGAATAAAGGATGTACCTCTTGATTACCTTGTACTGGAGACAGATGCTCCTTTTCTGACACCACATCCTTATCGTGGAAAACGCAATGAGAGCTCGTATATACCACTAATAGCACAGAAGCTAGCAGAAGTAAAGGGAGTGGGCCTGGAGGAGGTGGCGTGCAAGACTACAGAAAATGCGGAAAAATTATTTGGTATTTGAAAACGTATGCACAAAAAATGGTTTATTTTTCACTTGTAAAATTGTTATTTTGTGTGTTGAAATCTTAAAAGACACGGTCATGAAAAGCATAAAAGACTACGATTTTTCGGGAAAAAAAGCGCTGGTACGTGTTGACTTTAACGTACCACTTGATAGTGAGTATAACGTTACAGATGATACACGAATACGTGCATCTGCGCCTACAATAAAATTAATTCTTGACAAAGGCGGCGCCGCTATCCTTATGTCACACCTTGGCCGCCCAAAGGGAGAAAGACAGGAGAAATACAGCCTTAAACACATTGTCCCCAGGGTCAGCGAGATTCTAGGCGTTGAGATAAAATTTGCCCCAGATTGCATTGGTCCTGAGGTGGAGGCAATGGCCAGTGAACTGAAGCCTGGGGAAGTTTTATTACTCGAGAACTTGCGTTTCCATATCGAAGAAACAAAGGGGGATGAACAGTTTGCCAGACAACTGGCACGTCTTGCTGATGTGTATGTTAATGATGCTTTTGGTACAGCACATCGTGCACATGCTTCTACTGCTATTGTGGCCAAGTTTTTCAAAGAAAAAATGTTTGGCCTGTTAATGGAGCGTGAGATTGAAAGCCTCAACCGTGTATTGGAGCACACCGAACGTCCATTTACCGCAATAATTGCTGGTGCAAAGGTTTCGACAAAAATATCTGTTATTGAGAGCCTGCTGCAAAAGGTTGATAATCTCATTATAGGCGGTGCAATGACCTATACATTTATAAAGGCACGTGGAGGCCAGACCGGCAATTCCCTTGTCGAAGAAAACATGCTGGATGTGGCACGCAGCATTGAGCAAAAAGCCCGTGAACGTGGCGTAAAATTCTATTTGCCTGTTGATAGTGTAAATGCACAAAAATTCGAGGACACACCTGAGAAACAGGTAACCCCAATAGACCAGGTACCCGATGGCTGGATGGGTCTTGATATTGGGCCGGAATCGGTTAGCCTTTTTGCACAGGTTGTAAAAGGTTCTGCTACAATATTGTGGAATGGTCCTGTTGGTGTGTTTGAGTTTGACAATTTTGCTGACGGTACACGTGGTCTGGCTGAGGCAATAGCAGAAGCCACAGGCAATGGTGCTTTCAGCCTGATAGGTGGTGGTGACACTGTTGCTGCTGTTAACAAGTTTGGCCTCGCGGATAGAATGAGCTATATCTCTACAGGTGGTGGTGCACTCCTCGAATATATCGAAGGGAAACAACTGCCTGGTATAAAAGCTATTCAGGAAGACTGATACACGGGTTTGACCTGTGGTTAATTCTTCTAATTATCAGCGTATTGATGAAGTTTAGAGCATGTGCGTTATGGAGGCTGTCCCAGAGTATTTACCCTCTATTGTGTTGGATTTCAGAGGCCTGGGACAGCCTTCATTGCTATTAACCATGTATTATAATGGAATAAGTGGGTAAGACCAGCCAATTACCAAATTTTTTTAGTCTAATTTTAAATACAGATTGACGGCGGCTAACACAGTGAGATGACTAACTAGCGATTGGTCCTGGTTTTAAGCCAGAAAAGAGTTATTTATATACGATACAGCTTTAGTGGTGAGTGTGGTGATTTGTTGGGTATTAGTGGCGGAGCTCTTTCTCGGTGCCCAGTTTGTTTTTCAGGTATGGGGCGATTTCATAAAGTGGCAGGATAATATCTGCTGCTCCGAGCTCTATGGCTACCCTTGGCATGCCAAAGACAACGCATGTATTTTCGTTCTGTGCAATGGTATGGGCACCTTTGTCTTTCATTTTTTTCAGTCCCTGTGCACCGTCACCACCCATGCCAGTGAGGATTATACCAATTGCATTTTTACCAAAATTATCAGCCACTGAGTTGAATAACACATCTACTGATGGTTTATGCCGGTTTACAGGCGGTGTGTCCAGTAGCTTGATGTGGAATTTATTATTATGCCTATAGAGGGTTAGATGCCTGTCTCCACGGGCAATATATGCAAATCCCTGGCGCAAAGGTTCATTATCTTCAGCTTCTTTAACAATAAGTCTTGCCAGAGCATCGAGACGGTTTGCAAAAGATCTTGTGAATCCAGCAGGCATGTGCTGGGTAATGACAATAGGGGGGAGATTGGGTGGTAGATTTTCGAGTATAGCTCTGATTGCTTCAGTTCCACCAGTGGAAGCGCCTATGGCAATAACATAGTTTTCGGGATCGATATGTGGATACAATGTAAAGAGAGTCTTTCCCTGGTCTTTTTCTAGCTCCAGTTTCTTTTTTATTGTTTTTTTTAGCTCTGGCCTGGATAGAGAGGCTGCTATGATAGCTTCGTTAAGGTGTTGTTTGTATTTTGTCAGCTCGTCAAAGGTTGTAAAACGTGGTTTTTCTATGACTTCCACTGCGCCAAGCTCCAGTGCTTTGATAGCATTGTAGCTTCCTTGACCAACGAAAGATGAGAAAATGATAACAGGCAGAGGATGCTGCTCCATAAGTTTTTGCAAGAAAGTGAGTCCATCCATGTCTGGCATCTGTATGTCAAGCAGCAGTACATCTGGTTTGAGTAAGTCGATTTTTTCCACAGCATTAAAAGGGTTGTAAGCAGTACCCACAACCTGAATATCAGGTGAATCCTGCAAAATGCGCGTTATAGTCTGGCGTATAAGCGCAGAATCGTCTATTATTAAGACTTTGATTTTATTCATTATCATCTTCTTGTTTTGGTAGCTCGAGGTTAGAAGTAATTTTTTTGATAATGTCTGCTTCTACTGATGTTAGAATCTTCTCAATGTTAAGGATTATTGTTAGCTGATCCCTGTATTTAACAACGCCTTTGACAAACTCGATATTATATCTACTTCCAATCTCTGGAAACTCATTGATATCGAATTCGGACAGGGAAACCACATCAATAAGTTTGTCAACGATGAATCCCATTGTTTGTTGTTCATTATTAACCTCAAAGGAGGAGACTATGATATAACGCTTCATATCTGCAGGAACTTCAGGAAGTTTGAATTTTATTCTCAGGTCAATAACAGGCACTACCTGTCCGCGAAAGACAAAAACACCTTTCATAAAGTCTGGTGTGTGTGGAATAGGGGTAAGCTCCTGCATTTCGATAGTTTCTATAATATTGTTGACGTCCACACCAAAGATTTCGTCATAAAGTTTAAAGAACAGGTATGTAGATTTTTCGTCTTTCATGGTTTAGATGTTTTGATTGATGTTTGCTTGTCTAAAGAATTTTTTTTGAAGTTTATATGTGTCAAGGATGTAAGCGACAGATCCATCGGCCAGTATACTGGCGCCTATAAAGATATCCAAATTATTAAAGATAGGGCCAAGGTTTTTGATAACAGCCTGATATTCTCCATGAATGTCGTCGAAGAACAGGGCAAAGGGTAGCCGGCCACCATTAATAAGAATCAGGTTTTTCTCGTCACCAGAACTTGAGTCCAGGCCAAGGTATTGGGTAATGTCAATATAAGGTATGATTTGGTCATCGAGCACAATGCGTTGGCCAGAATGTTTTGGTATCTGTTTGAAATTAATTTTGTCGCAACGGATGACATTGGACAGAGG
>JALVRO010000036.1 GCA_027031265.1 Bacteroidales bacterium
ACTACATCAGTGCTATGTATGATTCGCTGGTATTCAGCGAGGGTATTGCAATGGTCAAGCTCCATAATAAATATGGTTTTATCAACCTCTATGGCAAACAAATAACCAACATAGAATTTGACCGGGCCACACCTTTTCACAATTCCATTGCTACTGTGGAGAAAAATGGCAAAGTTACATACATCAATACCGAAGGTAAACCTCTTATGGACTGGATAGACAAAGATATTATTGTCAAGAGTCCACCACCTGGCTTGTATCTGGTTAAAGTCGGTGATAAATACGGCTTTCAGACTATCAATGGCCGGCGTGTTATCCCCGCAATTTACGATTATGCCGAGCCTTTCTCCGAAGGACTGGCTCTTGTAAAATTTGAACCACAAAAAATGCTTATCGACACCCTGGGCAATCTCAAACCCCTCAGAGCTTATCCCAAAGACCCAACTATCAGACTGGACTGGGGCTACCGCCACACAGGTAAACCAATCATTGTAACAACATGGAAAACAATAGCTTTTATCAACCCTGAAGGCAAAAAAGTCCTGTTCGTTCCCTATCAAGATGCTGAAAGCTTCAAAGGTGGACGTGCTAAAGTCTATAAAGGCGATAAATACAATTACATTGACAAAAAAGGCAAACTCCTTGGACAGTGGCAAGAAATACCTGATAATTACCACGTGGCCGAGTACAATGGAAAATTCGGCTATATTAACAAAAACAATCATCTGGTCATACCCTACAAATTCGACTATGGTTATGATTTCAAAGACAGGATCGCAAAAGTCCGCATCGGTAAAAAATGGGGCTATATCAACACCAGCGGAGAGCTAATAACAGATCTTTTCGATGAGATATCAGACTTCCTCAACGGCATAGCCATAGCCAGACAGGGTGATAAATACGCTATCATAAACACTCAGGGTAAGGTAGTATCAGACTGGTATGACCAGATTTTCCCTTTCCACGACGGTATTGCACGTGTCAGCAAAAACGGGAAATATTCCTTTATCGACACACAGGGTAAACTAATAACCCCCCAATGGTTTGACGACGCAGATGATTTCTACGAAGGACTGGCAAAGATAAAACTTAATGGCAAATGGGGGTTTATCAATACAGACGGGAAAATCATTGTCAAACCACAATATGACTGGGCTTCTTCCATAACCGGAGGTATTGCCAAGGTCAACAAAAATGGGAAATACACACTTATCAACAATCAAGGCAAACAAATTACAGACTGGTTCGACCGCATTTTCTTCTTCTCCGAAGGCCTGGCCGTCGTTGCTAAAGATAGGAAATGGGGCTATATTGACATTAATGGACACATAGTAATTCCATTGAAATTTGATCGTGCTTTTGCTTTCACAGATGGTAAGGCAATGGTCATAAAAGGCAATAAAAAATTCTACATCGACAAACAAGGCCAGCCCCTGCAAGAAGGTTCTACAACTATAGCCTACTAACAAACTGTCCAAAAGTATGAAACAACGGAATTACTAAGCCATTATTTTACTGATTGGCAACAAGTTAAAATCCCTCACATACTAATATTTGAGGTTTTGAACAGCCCCTACTTGCCCTTGCTTAATATAGAAAACCCGCAGAACAAGAGATTCTGCGGGTTATGTTAACACATTCAGCGAATCAGAAAAAAATCTGCCTAACATTGCTTACCCTCCATTACCTGCCCGAGGTAATTCATATAAACTTTACGGGCATCATAAATAAAGCCCAAAGAATAATCATCCACACGCATCTCACCCTTAGTCACATGTCCCAGAAGAAGGAAAGGAAAATCCTGGGCACGCATAAAGTCCACAAAACGGTCAACCTTACTAGGGGTAACAGTCACAATTACCCGGCTCTGTGACTCTCCAAAGAGAAAAGCATCTATCCTTATCTCGTCATCTGTGCTTATGTCAAATCCCAGACTGTTTACCATTGCCGATTCAACCAATGTAATAAACAATCCTCCATCAGCCACATCATGGGCTGAATTAATCAAGTGCCCCTTAATCAATCGACTGATAATACGCTGCAAACGGTATTCCTCCTCCAGATCAAAATAAGGTGGAGGACTATAGCGTACCCCATGATATGATACTAGATACTCAGACGAATTTATGTCATTACGGCTCTGGCCTATCAGAAAAATAACATCTCCCTTTTCTTTAAAACTCATGGTCATGATATCATTCTTATCCTCCAGGATACCAAGCATACCTATAACTGGTGTAGGTAATACTGGCTCTACTTTGTCACCTATTTGAGTCTGGTTATAAAAACTCACATTACCGCCAGTAACTGGTGTCCCCAATCTCTCGCAAGCCTTGCTCATACCCTTGATAGCTCCCACAAACTGCCAATAAACCTCTGGATTATAAGGATTACCAAAGTTCAGACAATTAGTTATAGCCACAGGCTTGCCACCAGAACATACGATATTCCGGGCTGCCTCTGCTACTGCTATTTGTGTACCTATCTCTGGATCAGCAAAAACATAACGTGCATTACAGTCCGTTGTTAAGGCCAGAGCCTTGTTAGTGCCCTTAACATTAACCACAGCAGCATCTGTTGCAAAATTAGTGCTTATATTATTCGTGCGGACCATCGTGTCATACTGCTCATAAACCCAGCGTTTAGACACAAGATTGGGATTGCGCAACATCTTCCATGCTACAGATCGTATATCCTCAGGCACTGGAACCTGGTCAATGTCAAACTCTTTCGTGCGAGTAATATATACTGGCTCTATGTATTCCCTATCATACTGTGGAGCTCCTCCACCTACTACCAGTGCCGAAGCTGGTATATCAGCCACTACCTCTCCATGCCAATAAAACACCAAACGGTCCTGGTCAATAACCTCGCCAATCTGAGCATAAGGCACATCCCATTTCTCCAAAATCTTGTGCACAATATCTTCCTTGCCCCGCTTAACTACAATAAGCATTCTTTCCTGGGATTCGGACAATAATATCTCCCATGGCTCCATGCCTTCCTGGCGCAACGGCACCTTATCCAGATATATAGCCATGCCGCTCTCACCTTTGGCACTCATCTCAGAGGTAGAGCAAATAATGCCAGCTGCTCCCATATCCTGCATGCCTACCAATGCACCGGTCTGCGCCAGCTCCAATGTGGCTTCTAGAAGCAATTTCTCCATGAAAGGGTCTCCAATCTGCACAGAAGGTAGGTCTTCGTGTGAGTCCTCTGTCAGGTCTGCCGAAGCAAATGTAGCTCCATGAATACCATCTTTACCAGTGGAAGAACCAATAATGTAAACAGGGTTACCCTTGCCACGTGCCACTGCCGAGACAATATGGTCCTTGTGTACTATGCCCACTGACATGGCATTAACCAATGGATTCTGATTATAAGATGGGTCAAAGAACACCTCACCTCCTACCACAGGCACCCCAAAAGAATTGCCATAATCACCAATGCCTTTTACCACACCACGTAGCAGTCGCTTTGTGTGCTCAAGCTCTAACTGACCAAATCGTAGTGAGTTTAGCTGCGCTATTGGACGGGCTCCCAGTGTAAAGATATCTCTATTTATACCTCCTACGCCTGTGGCAGCTCCCTGATATGGCTCTATAGCCGAAGGATGGTTGTGTGATTCTATCTTAAAAGCTATTGCCCATCCATCTCCTATATCCACAAGTCCAGCATTCTCCTCACCTGCCTCGGCCAATAGATGCTCTCCGTGCCGTGGTAACTTCTTTAACCATTTAATAGAATTCTTGTAAGAGGCATGCTCTGACCACATTACAGAAAAAGCACTGAGCTCTGTGAAATTAGGCTCACGCCCAAGGATTTGTTTTATACGACGGAATTCTCCGGGTAGGAGGCCCAGCTGCTGGGCTACCTCCTCATTAACAGGCTGATAGTTGACCTTCATCATCAAAAATATGTTTTAGAACAATCTGGACCAAACATACAAAAAAATAATTACCGCACAATGAGCAGATTAGTTTTTTTAAACCTTGTCTTAAACAGTGAAAATTTTTTGGAATATTTAAAAATTTGTTATTTAACTTTGTGGATAAATAAATGAGCCCCTGAGCTCAAAAACAAAAAACAAAAATGAGTGATAACCAAAAACCTATTGTCGAAGAACGAGAGCATGTAGTTATCAAATTTGCCGGGGACTCGGGTGATGGTATGCAGTTCACTGGTATCAGATTTTCTGAGACCTCAGCAATGATGGGAAATGAAGTATCTACCTTCCCGGATTACCCAGCCGAAATCAGAGCTCCAAAAGGAACAGTCGGAGGAGTTTCTGGCTTCCAGATTCACATCGGCTCAAGTGATGTTATAACACCTGGTGATGAGGCTGATGTGCTGGTTGCCCTTAACCCGGCTGCTCTAAAAGCTAATCTACGCTGGGTAAAAAAAGGTGGTACGATAATCGTTGACATTGACACCTTTACACCCCAGAATCTGGGAAAAGCAGGATGTAAACCTAATCCGCTTCACAATGGATTATCTAGAGAATACCAGATAATTGAAGCACCTATTACATCATTGACCAAAGAGGCAGTTAAAGACCTGAATGTAGACCATTCTACAGCCCTGCAGAGTCGTAATATGTTTGCCCTCGGAATCGTTTACTGGCTATTCCACCGCGACCTAAAATTCACAGAAGAATTCTTTGAGAAGAAATTCAAAAACAAACCTGAAATTGCAGAACTGAATAAGCGTGTACTCAATGCCGGGTACAACTATGCAATGAATATTCAGCTTTCACGTACTTATATAGTAAAACAAGCTAAACTTGCTCCTGGCAAGTATCGTTATATTAACGGAAACGTTGCTACTGCATGGGGACTACTGGCAGCTGCCGAAAAATCTGGCCTCCAGCTATTCCTTGGTTCTTACCCTATCACTCCAGCAAGTGAGATCTTGCAGGAAATGGAAGCACGCCGTGACCTGGATGTAATAGCTTTCCAGGCAGAAGACGAAATAGCTGGTATTGTATCTACTGTTGGCGCTGCTTTTGCTGGTAAACTAGCTGCAACCTCCACATCTGGCCCAGGTCTAGCCCTAAAATCAGAGGCTCTCAACCTGGCTGTCATGCTTGAATTACCACTTGTAGTTATTGACGTTCAGCGTGGTGGTCCTTCTACTGGTCTGCCAACCAAACCCGAGCAGTCTGATTTATTCCAGGCTCTTTGGGGAAGAAACGGCGAAAGCCCAATAGTCGTTATTGCGGCCTCTACCTCTGACAACTGTTTCTATTACGCTTATCTATCTGCCAAGATTGCTCTAGAGCACATGACTCCTGTTGTACTGCTTACAGACGGATACCTGGCTAATGGTTCTAAACCCTGGAAAATACCTAATCTTAATGATTTACCAGAAATAAAACCTCCTATTGTCAAAGCTGGTGAGCTAAAAGAATATCTCCCTTACGAACGTATAGACGGAACATTTGTTCGCCGCTGGGCTATTGCCGGTACTCCTGGTTACGAACATGTTATCGGTGGTCTGGAAAAAGAAGCTGTCACAGGTCATGTTTCTTATGATCCCGAGAATCACGAACGAATGGTTCTCGAACGTGAAAACAAAGTTAAAGAAGTACAGAAAGACATCCCTCCTCTGGAAGTTGATGGTGATCCAGAAGGCGAACTGCTCATAGTCGGATGGGGGAGTAGCTTTGGCCATATTTACACTGCTGTTCATGAGCTCAGAAAAGAAGGCTACAAGATTAGTCATGCCCACTTTCATTTTATTAATCCTCTGCCTGCTAACACAGAGCAAGTGCTGAGCAAATTCAAGAAGATACTTGTTGCAGAGATGAACCGCGGACAATTCTTCCGCTACCTGCGCTCTGAGTACCCTCAGTTCGATTACCGCAAATACAATAAAGTTCAGGGTATTCCTTTCACTGTTTCTGAACTCAAAGAAGCAATCAAAAAAAATCTGGAGGAATAAAAAATGGCTGCAACAGATAACACACCAAAATATACATTCAAAGACTTCCACAGTGGCCAGCAGGTACGCTGGTGTCCAGGATGTGGGGATATTGGTATCCTGCGTGCTGTTCAAACAGCTTTTGCTCAAATGGGTATCCCAAAAGAAAAATTCGTTGTTGTATCCGGTATCGGATGCTCCTCTCGTTTCCCTTATTACATGGCTACTTATGGCATTCATGGTATACATGGCCGTGCTGGAGCCCTGGCTACTGGTATAAAACTGGCTAATCCCGACCTGTCTGTATGGCAGATAACTGGTGATGGCGATGCTCTGGCTATCGGTGGTAACCATTTCATTCATGAAATACGCCGTAACATCGATGTTAATATCTTGCTGTTTAACAACGAGATATATGGACTTACTAAAGGGCAGTACTCTCCTACTACTCCTAAAGGTTTCAAGACCAAGACTTCTCCTTATGGAACAATTGAAGACCCATTCAATCCTGGTGAATTGGCTATTGGTTCAGGAGCTACTTTCTTTGCCCGTTCTATTTTCGCTAACATGAACCTGAGCGTAGAAATACTCCTGGAAGCACAGAAACATAAAGGTACATCAGTAGTAGAATTCTTGCAGACCTGCGTTATCTTCAATAAGCATGCTTATGACCATCTCATAAAGGGTCCTGACAAAGAAAACAATTACATCATAGTACGCCATGGTGAGCCTATGATCTTCGGTAAAAACAAAGATATGGGCCTCATCCTGGACGAAAAATCTCGTATCAAGGTGGTCAAAATTGGAGAAAACGGTATCACAGAAAAAGACCTGCTTGTCCATGACGCACACGATCCAGATCCAATGATTCATTACCAGCTTGCAGCTCTTGAGCATCCTGTTGTTTTCGGTGTAATACGTAGCGTCCGTAAAGAAACATACGAAGAAGCCCTTTACCGCCAGATGAAAGAGGTTAAAGAAAAAAGCAGTTATCATAACCTCGAAGAGCTACTTAATAGCGGAAACACCTGGGAAGTTAAATAACAGATACTCATTCTATTACTATTATACACCAAGCCCGCAGATAATTTATCTGCGGGCTTTTTCTATTGTAAATAAATCACCACTAAAATAAAAAACACACAACCAGAAATTATTCTGTCTGCTCCAGCACCTGGCTGTCTACATCCAACCATTTGCATAATTCATCATAATTCTCAAAAAAACGGACATCCAGAAGCATGGAATACTGCCCCT
>JALVRO010000037.1 GCA_027031265.1 Bacteroidales bacterium
CTTTGGCGGTGTGGTAGTAAACATCTCCGGGAAGTCCCGTATCGTATTCGTAGCGGTAGAGCTTGTTTTTTTCGTAGTCGAAATATTCCACCACTATTTTGGAATAACTCCTTTTGGTGTTTAGGTCGTATTCCAGCTCCAATAGTTGGTCCTGCGGTAAATACAACCTTTGGGGGGAAATCTTACCGAAAACCACCTTTTTACCTTTTACGAAGAAGCTAAGCCCGTATTTGGTTGCCAAATCTTTTAGGAAATCCTCTATAGTTTGGTTTTTAAGCTCTATCCTCCGAAAGTAGATGTCGGGAATATCTTCCAATACCGGTTCAAAATCCGTACTTCTAACCAGTTGAGCGACCAAGTCCTTTAAGTAAACTCCCTCAAAGTGTAGGTTTTTAACTTCCCTTAACTTTTGGCGGTTTGGAATCCAAGAGGTTCCTACGAGAGTTATGGTCTTTTTCCATATGCCCCTAATTTGGGTGACGGTAAAAGTCCCGAAAGGGAATTGGTATTTACCTTTTATAGGGTCATCAACATTTAAACCTGTGGAGACTACAGTTTGGGAGCGGAGTATCGGGCTTTGGGAGTATTTTCCGTTTATGTCTGCGAGCGTTAGGGAAATTTGGGATTTGGTCTTGTCCTCTGCGTCGTCTGTAAAGGAAACGGAGAGAACATCGTCGGCTATTTCGGGATAGAGGTTTTTGCCTTCTATATTTAGATATAGATGGTAGGAACGCAAAAGGTTATTCCCCATTGCTAACCTCTACCTCTCTCCCTGTTGTTTTATCCTTAGCTGTTATCTCTTGAACTTTCGGAACCTCCCACAACCTCAAAACTGCAAAGGTTAGACTCCCCTCCCAAACCTCCTCGTAGAGGAAAAGGTTATGTTTTTCCTCCTCAAGGTTGTAAAACTTCCCGTTTTGCACCTTGCGGAGTTGGAGAAGCCCTCCGGGCAGAGCCATTATGGAGGGAACCAAAAATTCCCTTTCACTCTCCACTTTTATCGGCTTTCCATTTTCGAACCTTTCCGCTAAGAGAATAGAAGCTTCTATAGCCTTCCCTACGAGGGTGTTATTCGTATTTCCCCCCTTTAGGTGGAGGTAAAGCTCAAAATCCCAAGTTGCCCTGTAGGGAATGCCCGTAATGGCAGTTTTTTCCCCATCTTTTTGGTCTACAACAACAGGTTTTCCTTCCCTTTGGAGTTTTATACCTTTCGGAACTACCTTTAGGTGCGGTCTATCGGGTTCCACATTTGTAGGTTCAACTATAACCTCTATACCGGTAAGTTTTTCCAAGGTTTCAACCAATGCGGTTAGCATTCCCTAATCCCCCCTAAATGGTTTGGTTAGGCTCTCCCGTTCCCGGGTGGGTGTGGTGGTTATAGGTCTCCCTCAAAGTGGACAGCGTTCCCCTTGAACCGTTCAAGTCCGCTATCTCACCGCTTGCGGTGATATTGCCATTAACCTTTAGGTTTCCGTTGATTACTACGTTCCCATTGTGCGTTGTGAGTTCCGCCGTAATTACCCTCTTGCCGTTCACCGAAATGTTTAGCAAATGTTCGTTTTCGTCATACTCTATCAGCGTTCCGTCCGAAAATCTTTTGTAAAACTTTCCTAAGCCCGCCGAAGGCGGGGATTTTTCCAAGTGGTAAAAACTTCCCAAAACAAAGCCATCTTCCAAACCTTGAGGCAAAAACAGAACCAAAACGGTATCCCCTACCTTAGGAAGGCCGTAGGAATAACTCTCCTTTCCGTAGGGAACCAATACCGGTAAAAATCCCGTTACCATCCCTTGGCGGTCTAAAAGCTTTACCTTTACCCGGTGTAGGTTTTCATCAACTTCTACCACCTCACCGGGGCAAACTATTCGGTGCAAAAGTTGTTTTAAAAGCCTTATCTCCTCTTTGAGGTCTTCTATTTCTTTAAAAAGCTCCATCGGTCACCCCTCGTATTTGGTAACCTCTAAGGAAATGTTTTGAACCTTCACCACTTTGGTTTCCCCTACGACTATATCCTCCGAAGGTTCTAAGACTTCCACCTTCTCCACCGTGGGATGGATAAAACAGAGGTCTATAACCTTTGAACGGATTAGGTCTAAACCTATGGTTTTCCCCAAGGTGTCCGCATAGCTTTTTAGCCTTTCAAGTGCCATGTTTTCCACAAAACCCTTTAGGGTGAGGTCTTTTATGTGAACTCTCACCGAGAGGTTTGTATTCACCACCTCAGGGGCTTTAACTTCAATGTAGTCGGTGAGATTTTTAACGTCGTCCCTATAGAGGTAGTTTCTTACTGTCTCTATCATCTCGGGAGAGGGCAAAGAGC
>JALVRO010000038.1 GCA_027031265.1 Bacteroidales bacterium
TTTTTTACTAAAGCAAACTTTCAAAAATTTCACTACCTATTTTATACTGTATCCTTATCCCTTAGTTTTTAAGGATTGACTATTTAGCCTTGACACCAGATAGCTCCATAGCTCTCGTAAATGAATTACCTACACCACGGCCTCCTATGACCACACCATTGATAATTGCCATACCTCCACCTCCAATTACCGGCATACCCTGAGGAAGACGATTGTTAACACCTGTTATATTAGCACCCATTATTGGAGCATAAAAGAAATGGTTATACCCGACGAAGAAATATCCGCCTCCACCAGACTGGGCAAACATACTCAATGAAATAAAAATACCTAGCAAAATCAAAAAATATCTAGTTTTCATAAAATTTATTTTTTAGGTTTAACAAAAATATACTGCTGAAGTATATCAACATAATCTTCAAAAGCATCCAGTCCTTCCCTGGAGAGCCTGACAATCGTGTGTTGATAATTATCCTTGAACGTTTTCTCTATCTTTACATAACCAGCCTCCTCCAGTTTCCTCAGCTGGACACTGAGATTCCCGGGTGTAGCGCCTGTCTCCTGCTGTAAAGTCTTGAAATCTGTATCCCCATTTGCCACTAAATACGACATAACGGCAAGGCGCAATTGGGAATGTAACAGAGGATTTAACTCTTTATAAGTCATTGGTTTCCAGCTTTTAACTGCATTAACAGTCCAGGCAGAAAGATACATACCAGGGCTACAATACCCATAAGAATCAACAACTGATCAACTGTTTTTAAATAAAGTGATATATACGCTGATATATTCATCAATAAGGCTCCTGCTATCAAAATCCCACTCCGCAGCATAACACTGCTAACAAAAAAGCCAATACTTATTATCAACATAATAACAAAAGTAGACACAAGACCCAGATTGTGATAACCAAATGCCACAACAAATATGTTAATGTTAAGAACAAGCCACATCCAGCCAAGCAAACTAGCTAAATAATTTTTTGTTCTTTTTCTACTCCTATATTTCACCATAAAATAAATAAAAGTCAAAACAGCCGCAACCAGATACAACCAGTTAATTAGATAAGCCTTTTCTACTCCAGCCCTGCGAAGAAAATAATAGCCAAAAGAAATACCGGCTATCACAAGACCCCAGAAAATGAATACCAGGCCATTGCGCTCAAATTTCATTCGTGCGTGGCTAATAGTCTCTTTAATGACCTGAAAACTCTGGTCAACTGAAAAATCATTTGCCATGATAGAATAGTTTAAAGTTTAAAGACAACTTAAATATAAACTACTTTATAAAATAAAGCAATTGTATGTCAATAAATTTTAAATTATTTAACATTCACCACTAATCTATTATCCTCCACAGCTAGTCTTATGGCTTTACTAACACACTCCCACATAAAAAAAGCTGTCCAGACAGGAAGAGTCTAAAGCACGCGCAAGGGCCACACTATCTGACTGGACAGCCACAGAAAAAACAAAGATTTATTATTCATTCACATAGACTGTATCCATTGGCTCTATGGGTTTATCAGGATTACCATAGCCATCAATAACCTCAGCATACTCAGGATAAAGATTCTTTAGCTCAAGATAAAAATGCGCAACAGTAGCCGTGTAATAAGGCATTAACCACAAAAATGCTATTCCAAAAGTAAAAATACCCAGAAAATACCACAAAATAAAGCTTAAAGTCAGCACAAACAAATCCCATACATGACCTGACATCATCTTCCAGCTCAGTTCTAATGCCTTATCAGCTGGAACTTCCAGATTGTCTGACACTATATAATACATCAATGCCAGACGTAATTCCACATAAATAGGAATAATCACCAACACTAGCAGTGTTATTGTAAAACCAATACCTTGTGCAACCGAAAGACTCTCTATATCAGTCGAATGAATAAGAAAATAAATAGCAACGTAAATAATAATAGGTGAGGTGGCCAACAAAATCAAAATCATCCTCAGAAAATACGTAAGCAAAGCATTACCATACTTATTAAATGGCGTAAAAATCAAACCAGTCTGAACATCCATCTTCTTTGCCATATTCACAAAATAAACCACAAAACCTATAGACAATGGCCCTCCGATAAGCAGGGAACCAAGCGGCACAAAAGCAGCTCCTAGCGAAATCAAACCAACGAGAAGTGTTACCAACACAGCATTACCCCATCTACCACTGAGGTCCTGCCATGCCCTGGCTTTTAACTCTGATATACTCACATTCAACATACTAAACAATTTTTAAAGATTTTCATAAATTTAATCAAAATTCTATCTAACAGCAATA
>JALVRO010000039.1:0-1485 GCA_027031265.1 Bacteroidales bacterium
GGGTAGGGAACCAGTATTCCTTACGACCGCGCACTCGTCAAAGGGATTGGAGTTCGATATAGTGGAACTGGCGGACGACTTTCCCGACCTTATCCAACTCGTAGTGGATAGAGAAAAAAGCATAAAAGAACTTTTTACCCTATACAGAAAAGGGTATGAAATCGAAACCATAGAGGAAATGAACCTCCTCTATGTCGCAATAACCAGAGCAAGATACGAGATAAATGGGGTCCCCGATTGGTTGGAGGCTCTCGTCGGAATGAACGAAAGGCAATTAGATGCACTGATAGAGGAGAAGATAAAAGAAAAGCAACGCCAAAAGGTCGAATAATCCTTTCTAAATCCTCCTTTTTCGTTCTACAATAAATAACAAAAATCACAAAAGGAGGGGAGGCTATGCGGGGTTTCAGGGACCTATCAAAGGTTTACCCATCCATCTTTGAGTTCGGTCGTATCACGGAGCAAATCTTCTTTATTTCAGTCAAAAAGAGCGGTCTTTTCTCTGATGTTTATCACTCAGACGAAAAAACAGACCTATTTCACCGCATAGACTTTATAGCTACTACTACAGACGGACAAAAGCTTTTTATCGATGTGAAAGCCCGCCGACGGAGAAAGCGTTGCGGTCGGGACTGGGCGATAGTGATAGAAATTTTCAACAAGAATGGGAAGCGGGTATCCGAAAAGAGGTTCACCCATTACGCATTTGAAAACCCTTTTGAGAAGACATTTTGGATTATCCCGAAAAAGGAAGTTCATGAAGCTGTAAGGAAAGAGCTTATCAAGCGAGGGGCGGAAATACTTAGGCACCCAGAATATTTCCACCTATACCAAAGGGAAAAAGATGTTTGTTATATCCTGCCAGAGGAATACTTCTTCGAAAAGATTACCCCTATGGTGAAAGCACCGATTGCCCTATCGGATGATAGCGTTCGAAAATTATGGAACAGGAGAGAAGCAATTATAAATGAAACGATAAAAAGATGCGGTAAAATTCAAGGATATGCGAGGAGATATTCATAGTGAATATAATCTGCTAAAAGAATTAAAAACAGCTATAAAATCAACAAAAGCATCGAAGTATAATCTCTTCCTCCTTATTATCGCCTTATCTGAAATCGCCACTATAGTGGCAATACTGGTAAAAATCCTAACCCGATAGGTGCATGGTTTTATAGAGTGCAATAGAAGAAATTATCAGACTTAATATAGCTGTTAAGATTGTAATTATCTTTTCGAGTGTGGTTTTCCCATTATTGGTCATAAGCTCCTTTTTAATATCCTCTAAGTCTTTCGAGATGTGCTTCAGTCTTTCGGAAATTATCTTGCACTCGGAAGAATGTTTATCAATTTCTGATAGTTTATCCTTTATCTTTTCAAACTGCTCCATCAAGAAAGTTAGTTGGTCTGTGCTAAACTGGTTTCCCATAGAGGGAAATTCTAAGAAAAGGAAGAACTAATCGAGAATATGTAGTTCAGGTTTAT
>JALVRO010000039.1:1495-2288 GCA_027031265.1 Bacteroidales bacterium
TAGGCTTAGGAGTTCAGCCAAATCTACCCATCTACCGTGCAACGAAGACCTGAGATAGTATTGGCGTATCGCCTGAAAGGATGTAGCGGGCTTTATAGGTTGCATCGCATCAACAAATAAATTTCTAAAACTGATGGCTGTATAGTAAGCATTTAGCAACCATAGGGGTTTAACGAGATTGTTTTGGGTAAATTCTTTAATCGTATCGATGGCAATTTCTTCAAACTGGCATAGGGGTTCATCCCTGTAGAGGGATAGTAGTTTCTGCCAAAATATTCGTTCCTTTTCTGGGTCTTGGGACAATATAAGCTTTACATAAAACAATCTGGTATAAAACGACCTAACAGAACGCTTCCATGGTTCTAATTGAAACACCGAGTGGAGCTGTATAACCTTTTCAGGGCTGTAATCGAGATAACACTTGTCCTCTTTCAATATTAAACCGAGAGGTTTACCTAAGTATTCATATCTCAGTCGGAATATTTCGGCATTTCTAATGAGGTAATCTTGAATATTTTTTAGGGTGGATTTTTTTATTTTCACCTCTTTGGGATAATCCTTTATATATTGCAGATTATCTTCGGATAGCCCAGCCTTTTTCTCAAGCTCGTAAAGTAGTTTTTCCCGAAAAAGGTCTGGGTTCCAAATAATTGGTTTCCTCTCTGGTTTAATAACCCTCATAAAGAAGAAACACTATACACAAAATAAACTCCTAAAGGGTGAAATAAGAGAACATTAAAAGAGTAATTCAGAAACTGCAACCAGAGATGGCTCTTCGAGGAACTTTGCATAT
>JALVRO010000040.1 GCA_027031265.1 Bacteroidales bacterium
TTTTGTTTTTTTCGGTCTTTTGTTTTATATCCTTTTTTAAGGTCTGTAAGTTCGGAGAGTTTTTTGTTTGAGTTTTTTTGCTGGTTTTTAAGAATATTTATTTTTTGGTTTAAATCTTTGATTTGTTGATTGAGGTTTTTAAGATATTTTTCTTTTTTGTTTATTTCAGCTGCGAGTTTGTCCAGTTTTTGATTCATTTTGGATATGTAATATCTGGTTTGAATAATCTCTTTTTTTGTTGAAGTCACATTTGCTCCAAACAAAAAAGAAAAAAGAAATATAAAAACCGCAACCCTCATTTTTTTCCTATTACCACGATAATTGAGCTTAAAAACGAAATTAAGAAACTGATTAAAAGTAAAAGGCCGAAATCATTTAAATAATTTATTTCAAAATTTATTCCCAAATCGTTTATGACTTTTTCAAAAATCGCCGAATTTATCGTAATATAAATAAGCCCGAAAGTGATAATCAAAGATATCAGCGAATCAAAAAAAGCGATTTTAAAAAGCGCGGCTCCTCTAAACCAAAAAGGCGCTCCGAAAAGCTCCATAATATACATTCTTTCGTTATGAAGAAGTTTCCACACTTCAAGCTGTTTTACGATAAGCAAAAATCCCAAAACGGCTATGAGGTACATAAAAGTTTTCGTAATTATTTCAAGAAGCATTAAAAGATTGTATATTTTGGTCTGCGAGCTTGATTTTGTCATAACTTTTTTGATGAAAGGTTTATTTAAAAGCTCGTTTTTTATATTTATAAGCTCTTTAGGGGAAGGAAGCGAATTTAATTTTAATTTATAAAAATGTGGCATGGTGATATTTGAAAAATCGATATTTTTATATTTTCTTTTCAGTTTTGCAATTTCGTTTTTAATATCTATTTCTTCAAGTTCTCCTAAATTATCCACATCCGGTTTTGAAAGTGTGGATGTGCTTACTATTACGATTGAATAGTTATCGATAATGTTTTGTTTGTATTTTTCAAGTATCTGTGAGAATGTTTTAAATAAAAATATACTGAAAAGTATGGAAATCAGTGCAAGTATGAGTGTTAAATGGCTTTTAAGAGAGCTCATAAACATAACCTTTTTCTATATGAAGTTGTCTGAAATTTATTGAAAAATCGCTTGGAATGGAATGAGATGCTATAACGATAGTAATTCCGAGTCTGTTTGCCTTTATAAAAAGGTCCATCACAAGCGAAGCGGAATATTCATCAAGACCGGATATGGGCTCATCGGCTAAAATCATTACGGGATTATGGATTGTGGCTCTGGCAATTGCCGCTCTTTGCTGTTCGCCGCCGCTTAGCTCTTCCGGGAATTTATCAGCTTTATGTGAAAGTTTTACCCGGTTTAGATATTCCATTGCAAGATTTTCGGCGTCTGTTTTGTTTACACCGGCAATAAGCAGAGGAAGCATTACGTTTTTTAAAATATTCCATTCGGGTATTAGTTTGAAATCCTGAAAAACGATGCCAAGATGTTTTCTAAGCAATGAGAGTTTTGATTTGCTTATGTTTTTAAGGTCAAATTCCCCTACCAGCAGTTTACCGCCGCTTGGTTTTATTTCTCCGTATAAAGATTTTATTATAGTCGTTTTCCCGCTTCCCGAAACTCCCGTTAAAAATACAAAATCCCCGCTGTTTATATTAAAAGAAGAAGGTTTTATAATTTCAGAATTTTCATACCTTAAACTTAAATTATCAGCTATTACGAGTTTACCCATTAAAAAGCCTTTTTAATTCTTTGTGTGCGAGATAGTTTTCTTTTATCGGTGCCGGAAGTTTGAAATAATAAGGTATTTCGGTGTTTACTATATATATATGTTCAGGTCTGTTGAAATTGCCTATTGTGGCTCTTATTAAAGAATCTTTTTCGTTGATTTTGTACTCTTTTTCAATATGAATAACGAAATTATCATAAACTTTGGGTGTAAAATCAAGTTTTTCAAGTCTTTTTTCAAATTCAAAATTATAATCTTCATTAATTTCAGGGGAAATTTCAAGCGATTTCATAAAAATATCGTAAATGTTTTTACCCTGTTTTATCCATCTTTCTTCATATTTGCTTGTTATTTCGTAAGGAATGTTTTTTTTGACGTTTATATCTAATTTATCCTGGTCGAGAAATTTTTGAAGAGAATATGCAAAATAATTTTCCGAATCTGTCCTTAAATGCAAAAAGCCGTCTTTTTGCAAAGCCCTTTTTGCTTCATTGATAAAATCGGTGTTTATTACCCTTCTGTGTTCTTTTTTATCCCACGGGACTGGGA
>JALVRO010000041.1 GCA_027031265.1 Bacteroidales bacterium
GAAGGACACGATGGAACAGAGGAAGTGCTGTGATATTATACTTCAGAAATTCTATCCTAGTTGTTCATGTACATATGGGCAATAATGCAGACAACAGCAAATCTTTATGGTATAATATAGATACTTTAAACTTACATATATCAATAGGCTTGACGTACCATAAACCCAACTCAACAAAAACAGAAAATTATCAAGTTCAGTATTCTATAAACAAGTTTAGCAACTGGTCAGGAATGTATATTTATGACACAAAATCAGTTTTTTAAAGCAGCATGTGTCAAAACCTACTGGAGGATAGAAAACTAGATATAGTATCACTATTCCCTGCTGAACTAGTAGATATCATAGAAGTATATTAATCACTGGCCAGCAGTGATCAAAATCCAGTACATTTTAATATATGCATTAATACAAGGGAATATTTGGGAGATTTGAAAGGGAATGACCTGCTAAAGTATAAGTCAGTCACTAAATGTGGGGAAATTGGCTGTGCTATTACTACATTTATTCTTCTGAAATCATGCAAAGGTAAAGCAAACAAAAAATTTGACTAAAGCAACACTCAGAAAAAAAGGTACAAGAAATTTATATGGAATATTTATTTTAAGAAAACAAAAAAGATAATTATAGGAAATATAAAGAACTGCTAAATAAGACATCAGCAGAAATAAAATGCCTCCAAATTGATTTAAAAATAAATTGGCCAAAAATATTACAAATGACAGTAAAAGTTTTTATGCACATATTAGAAGCAAACAGAAAGTATGCAGTAACGTTGGACTAAAAAAACACTAATCAGGCCACTTGTTAACAGAGAGCTGTGAGATTTGAATGAACACTTTATTTATTAGGGAAAATACGAAAGCAGTACCATTAAGAGAAAACATGTTTTTTTTTACAGGCAAAGATTCTGGACAAAGTAATTGTGACAGTGATCTAGGACAGCCATCCTCTATATCAGGGTTTGTTTCATCATGGCAACCAATACCTCTTCGTATATAATCAATCTTGTTCTCAAAATATGTTGCTAAATCATCTGTAGTGACTGCTTTGAGGCCTAAGATGGTACCAGCTGGTGATCTGCGGTGTAAAAGAGTATCTGCTACTTTGAATAATGATTCTGAGTTAGTTATTTTGCTATTATAAAAGTCAAATTTTGATTTCTCTATTAATATTCTTAGTTCAGTCTGCTATTTTAAACATTCCCGATGTACCGTTATTCCAGTTCTTTTCATTTGTTTCTCCACCTTTCTCTTCAAACGCTTGGCTTCAGATATAGTGTCTGTGTACGAAGGTGCCATGAGACGATCCATAACATCAACGGATGAAGCTGGTTCACACACCATTTCAGAGTAAATGATGTTTTCTTTGAACTGTGCGATATCAACAGAACAGTTCTTACGACAGAAAATATGTTTACATGGGAATGAAGGCTTACCCACATAGAGAATCGCATGTACTACACAATGGTCTGATATTTGAGAGGAAACATATGATTATCACCCTAAATACAATAAAGTCTATGTTGTATTTAGCATTGCCGTGAAACTGCACCATGCATAAATTTTCCCTAACATATTTACTAACACTGATGTTTTAATCATTTCAACTTTGTCCAAGCTCACTAAGCAGCCTGAAATTAAGTGAAATGGTGACAAAGCAGAAATTCACTTCCTTATATAACGACAACTGACCAATGTTAAGGTCACAAACTGTGTTGAAGGGACGGATAATTGTGCTACAGAAAATGTGAAGGTTCTTGGAAATGAAGCACGATTATAACATTGAAACAAAGTAAACTATTTTTCCTTGTCAAATAATAATATATAGAATTCTACCTCTAAGTTGAAAGAAATATGATGGATTAGGAAAATTTCTTCAGTGAGGCTGCTGTTGTCAGAAGTAACATAAACGTCATTCATGCTTTTCTACAACAGAACTCAAGATGAACGTTTAGCATCTAGTGAAATATTCATAGATATGACGAAAAAAGTGTTTACTGTCGTAAAATCGAGCGCCGTCCTCCACGCGATAGGCTGCAATTTTATTAAATGCTTTCGTTTCTACCCTTTATGAGAAAAGTTAACGTTTTCCGGGTCTGGCTGACATTGTTAAGTTGGTCTTATATCACTTACGATGTTTACCACAAATAACTCATTCATCACATCCGTTCGCAACAACATCTGCAACATCTGCAACATTGTCCAATCAATTCACGTATGCTAACAATTTCGACCGGCATATCCC
>JALVRO010000042.1 GCA_027031265.1 Bacteroidales bacterium
ACAGGGATACGGTCACGCACGAGGGGCAAAGGCAGGATAACTGTCTTGCTAAAGAGCGCATTCTGCCATCCACCAATGCCATGAAGCATGTAACCGTCAGAGTGTGTGACCACATTGCCGTTGAAGTTCAGGTCAACCTCTGTAGCTCCCAGTATTGCTACATCTACAAGTTGAGCAAAATTACCCTTGCTGTGGTAGTTGTATGAAGTAAATGGGCTTGTCCAAACATGATGAGGATCTTCGCGCATAGAAGCTACACCGTCAAGGTCAAATGTTTGTCCATCAAGAATATAGTCAGTAAGTCCTTCGTGGAGCATGTTCACCATGTACTTATTACCACCACCACGGACAAAGCGGGCTTTCACTCCTTTTTTTCTCATGATCTGGGCAAAGTAATAGCTCACGGCCAGGGATGTACCGCCTGCTCCTGTCTGGAAGGACCAACCATTGCGTATCAGTCCTGCTGCGTCACAGAATTTAGCCGTAAGCTCGGCAATGTAGAGGCGGTCAGGGCTCTTGGTAATCCTGGTTGTACCAGAGACGATCTTTTCTGGAATGCCTATTTTGTCCACAACTACGACATGGTCCACGTAATTGCCATGTATCTGCCATGGTATACAAGGAAATTCTACAAGATTGTCTGTAACGATGATGACTTTGTCTGCGTATTGGCTATCTGCCAGGGCAAATCCCAGAAGACCACAGGCTGAGTCACCATAAAGAGCGTTGGCATTGCCAAAGGGGTCGGCACATGGAGCAGCAATAACAGCAATATCAATATGAACCTCTCCATCCTGCACAGCCTGGTAACGTCCACCATGTGACCGCAGGACTGCCATTTTTTTCATCTTACCTTCGGAAGTATACCTGCCCAGTGGACCGTTCATACTACCTTCTATGTGACTAATTGTCCCGTCTTCGAGATATTGAATAAGATGTTCGTGTACAGGGAAAGATGCAGAAGGAAACCAGCGAATGTCTTTGACACCCATTTCATGAATAATGTCGAAAAGCATATTAGCCACCAGGTCGCCATTACGGAAGTGGTGATGTGTGGAAATAGTCATACCATCGCGCAGTCCTGCTTCTTCCAGTGCTTCACGTAGGCTGCCAACAACCTTGTTTGGATCAGGATAATCTGCCATTGTGGGTATTGGAGGGGCTGCCTTGCGTCCCTGTGGACGGTATTTGCCCACTCCCTGGAAAGGAACCTGTGCCTGGCCGTTGATATTATCAGGTACCATGCGGCCAACGGCATTCTTTACAAGTTTATAATCAAGGTACATGATTCATGTTTTTGTAATTTGCCCAAAATTACAAAATGCGGTTAATTTTTTAAATTTTTTCTTAAAGTCCAGGGAGTGGGCTGTGAATAAATGATTAGTTGATGTAATTAGCTATCACCGGTATTAGCTGGTTTGCAGGCACTACACCAGACCCGCGCCATAGTACCTGACCATTTTTGAAAAGAATCAGTGTAGGTACTGAGTGAATACCGTATTTTTGTGAAACGTGTGGATTACGGTCCACATCAACAGTTATTATCCTCATTTTTTGTCCAAAGTGATTTTTTAGTTGCTTTAGTATTGGTGGCATCATACGGCATGGAGCACACCACTCAGCCGAAAAGTCTACCAATACTGGTGTACTGCTATTTATAAGTTCATTAAATTTTTCTGCCATTTGTTTGATTTTTAGTTTTATAGGCAAGAACAAAAATCATTCTTATGTAATTTTTATGTCAAAATGGCAGCCCAAGTGTGTTATTCTTCTGTCAGTGACTTGACGAGGCGCTTTTTACACCATTGTCTGTCCAGTGTTTCGTTGTCAAAGAACTGGAATTGATATTCTAGACCTTTGCATATTAGGAGGAAATTGAAAGCTTGCCTGAGAAATTTGTTTTTTATCGCAGCGTCGAGTTCTACAAGGTTGGGAGAGTCCTTTCTTAGCATTTCTTGGGCTCCGTAGTTGACAGGATTATTTAATGACACCAAAGGAGCGATCATGGACCATAAGCAGTGCAGTATCAATGATTTCCGTGTATCTTGCCTGGTTATGATATGATTGTCCACATAATCGATTGTTAAATTTTTGTAGCAGCCTGTGTCTTGACTTAGTCTTGCATTTCTTGTGTGATTGTTTGGGTTAATTATTATTGTGGAAAACGCCTCAGATCTGTGGGGTAGAAGGTCCAGTCTGGTGTTTCTATTTCTTTCACAGTGTCCAGTCTGTACCATGGGCTCAATGTGTGGTCCTTGGGATTAATTAAAATGTGTATGCTTTGTGCTGGCATAAAACTCTGTGCCAGGAGAAAGATTTTTTGTCCTGTAACGGGGTTAATAGCCATGTCAACAATGATGACAGCATGTCCATAAGGTTTGCCCTTCTGGATAAACACATCTCCTATGTGCATATCTTCCATTGAAATAGGCTCTAGCTGGGCATATAGAGAGCTGGTATTAGCATAAGCAAAGACATAGTTGAGGTATCTACGGAATTTTTTGTAGGAATAATCGCCATTAGCATAGTGTATGTAATAGCGTGGTTTGCCATCTGAGAGAAAGTTGAAGTAGATTTTTTCATACTCTCTGTTGTGGTAAAGATATTCTGCCCAGAGCCTCATAACAGCATCTGCACACTGCTGTAAGTCTCGCCTGCCAATATCTAAGTCTATGACTGCATAGTTGCTGGACTGATCTGGTTTTATCTGGCCATTGTAATAGTAAACAATGTTCTCTCTGGCCAGAGGTAAGTGACGCAGGAAGTATGCAAAAGACCCAGTGCCAGATGGTGGTCTTATATAGCCTGTGGGAAGAGGAACTTGCATGATAATTGTCTGTCCGCTAATAGTAGCAGAGAACAAGAGGATGGCAAAGGTCAATATTTTTTTTATTGTGTTCATGAAATACCAGAATTTTGTTAGGCTTTTTGTTGATGTTTGTCAAGCTGTTGCTTTACCCATTTTTTGGCCTGGTCTATGTCTGTAAAACATCTTAGATCGTACTTGACTTTTTGTTCACGGACAAAGATCTCTATAATGGTCCGTAGTACCTGGATTTCTATAATGGCGGCAACAGCTACCAAACCTGGGGATGATTGGCTCATGATTTTTTGTGCTTCTCTAGAAATGGAGTTATTCCCTAGAGTTGATATTACACCAAATGGTTGGCCCTGGGCCATTTTTAGACCTGTGTTAATTATTTCCCCCAGTCCCTTCTCAGTGATGTCTTTATCCTGGTGATAATGTATTGTGAGGATTTTTTCGTCAGCATCAAAGTAAAGGTCTGCAATACTTAGATAGGATTGTTTTGTAGACATCAAAATGCCAAGCTTTAACAAAAATGTTTAGCTATAAATTAAAATTTTTTCTGGTTAAAAATGAAATTTATTATGTGGACAAAATTTGTTTGAGCCATTCAATAGCAAGATCTTCGTTAGGAAAGAATTCGAGCATGTATTCAGGATGCACATCTTCGAGGAAAATGTTTTTAAGGGCTTGCTGTTTGGTTGGTTCGAACACCACAGCTACAGCTATCAGGTTGTCTACTTTATAACCAAACATTTCCCTGGCTTCCTCCTCAACATAGATAACGTTTTCGAAGTTAGCCAGAATGCCAAAAGGACGCTTGCCAGCAATATCTTCTATTTTGAGAATAATATATCGTACAACATCCTGTGAAATAATGATATTCCCACTGTATCTAATACAGATGATCAGAGGATCCTGTGAGCAGTCTACTTTTATTTGCGGCACGTTCATCATTTTTCTAATAAACGATAAATTTTTAACAAAAAGCCGGGGCTTCGTGTAAAAAGCTACGGCTTTGGTCAAAAATTAATTTAGCTCCTCTGCCAATTTAGCGAGTTTGAGAACATTGAATGCTCTTTTGACCACAGGTGGGTCTATCATTTTGCTGCCCAGTGAAACCACTCCAAGTCCTTTTTTCTGTGCCTGGTTAAAGGCATCGACAATCTTCTGTGCCTTTTCAATTTCTTCCTGGCCAGGAGCAAAGGCTTTGTGAATAACAGGTATCTGGCGCGGATGGATCACCCCCATTCCTTCGAACCCCATAGCTTTGGACCTGAGGACAGTCTGTCTGAGTCCTTCCATATCTTGAACATCAGAGAAGACTGAGTCGATAGGCTGTATGCCTGCTGCTTTAGAGGCATTGACAATCCGTGTGCGCTGGTAAAATGTCTCCCAACCTTCCAGGGTTCGCTGCACTCCCAGGTCCGCTGTCAGGTCTTCGAGACCGATGGCCATTGCGGCCACACGTGGCGAAGCTTTGGCAATAGCAAAAGCATTCTCCACTCCCAATGCACTCTCGATTATTGGCATGTACCAGATGTCCCAGTCATAATCACGTTTTATGCTCATAATCTTTTCTTCCACGGCCAGTACTTGCTCTGCGGTCTCAACTTTGGGAATAAGAACCATGTTAACGTAATGTGGCACTATGTACTGCAGGTCTTCCAGACCTCTCGTACCTTGATTAATACGAACCATGCGCTCGGCTCCCATGAAATCTACGCTTCTGAGGGCATTACGCACCACCAGGCGTGCTTCATGTTTTTTGTCTAGAGCAACAGAGTCTTCTAGGTCAAGGATTACACCATGTGGCTTGTGGATACCAGCATTGAGCATAAGTTTGGGTGTATTGCCCGGCAGATAGAGACGTGTGAGACGGAAACGGTCTTTTTCTGTTGGATAAATGTTTTGTTTGAGCACAGGTAAAAGATATTCCCTATCTGTGTCAATAATTTTCTTTATTGCAGCTTCTAACCTTGCGGCAAGGACAAAGTCCAGTGCTCCTGTATCTTCCACATCAAGTCTGGCATTGTCAATACCAAAGTGTGCAAAAATATCATTTAATAATGTCATGATTCTGTCTTCATATAAAGCCTTAACCTTACTTTGGAGGTTTATCTGAATGCCACCAGTTCCTGTCAGTTCCAGGCGCATGAAACAGTCCGAGCGAACACCCGTACCTTTGTTTCCTACTTCTGCTATCTTGTTCATAAGAGATTTTTTAAAATTTTGGGTAAAAATAGTTAATCGTTCTGCAAAAAACAAAATGTCATTTTTTGAATTTTCTCACCTGTATAATGAGTATGTGTAGGGCAGTAGCGCTTGCACGGCGAATGTTAATTTCACGGGAGGAACCAAATCTGAAAAGGTCTGAGACTACACCCTGAGGGGTAGCGACGGCTATCCATGTAGTGCCAACAGGTTTTTCGGGTGTGCCGCCAGTAGGACCTGCTATGCCAGATATGGCGACGGCAAAATCCGTGTTCATTAGACGTTTCACACCAAGGGCCATTTGTTCTACGACAGGTTGGCTAACAGCGCCGTATTTTTCGAGCCATTCTTTTTGTATGCCCAGCATATTTTGTTTTATTTCATTAGCATAAGCTACTACTGTGCCTTTGTAATATTCGCTACTACCAGGTACTGAGGTTATCATGTGTGCAATGTTGCCGCCTGTGCAGCTCTCTGCTGTTGAGAGGGTTATGTTTTTGGAGACAAAGAGTTTTTTTACCACAGTCTGCAAGTTGTCATTGTCTAGTCCCCATGCTTTATCACCCAGACGAGATATAAGGCTCTCGAGCAGCAGATCTACCTGGTGTTTTATCTGTCGTAGATCTTTCCCTTTTGCAGTAAGTCTGATGCGAATGTCTTCGGGCGATGGCAGGTAAGCTATCTGGACGTTCCTGGGCAGGGATTTTTCAAAGTCCTGCAAGGCCTCTGCTAGTTCTGCCTCGGGTATACCAAGCGTATGAACAAAACGAAAATAAATCACTGGTAAGTCAAAGTGCTCTTTAATGCGGGGTTTTACTTCTTTTGTATACAGCTCTTTCATCTCGTGTGGTACACCTGGCAGGAATATATAGACAGTGCCTTGCTTGTCAAGCCACAGGCCTGGCGCTGTGCCAAGCCTATTGCGTAGGATTTTTGCTTTGGATGGCACCAGAGCCTGTTCCCTGTTGGCCTGGTTCATCTGACGACCGCGCGTGGAGAGAAATTTCTGAACATCCCGGAGCACAATAGGATCTTGGATGAGTCGGTCGTCAAAAAATTGTGCTATAGCTGACCTGGTACGGTCGTCGCTTGTTGGTCCTAATCCTCCTGTGCTTATGACTAAATCTGTATGACCTGCCGCAAATTCTAAAGTTTCACGTATTTGTTCTGGATCATCAGATATGGAGATAATTCTTTTAACATTAAATCCCAAAGAAGTGAGTTGCTCTGCAAGAAATTGTGAGTTGGTATTAACAATGTTTCCCAGTAAAATCTCATCACCTATGCTCAAAATACATGCATTCATAATAACGAAGTTGACTTTTAGAGAAAGATAAGTTAAATTCTGAAAAATTTAAAATTTTAAGTAATGAGAAAATTTGCGTTTGTATTCTTAATGTTAGTTATTAGTGTTTATGTTTTTCCACAGATTACATTGAATAGTAATAAAGTGGTATTTGATGGTAAGGGAAGGTCTTATACCGCTAAAGGTGGAACGACAGCTAGCTTTTACTCTAATGGAAAGGTAAAGAGTTTTTATCCTCTGAGCAAAGTTGTAGTGTGGGATGGTAAAGGACGCAGCTACTCTGCCATGCCAAATAAAGAGGTCACCTTGTACCCAGATGGAGCATTGGCAAGTTTTTATCCGTATTCAAAATCAGTGGTATGGGATGGTAAAGGTCGTAGCTATTCGGCGATGGCTTCCCATAAGGTTGAACTTTATAATAAAGGACATCTGAAAAGTTTTTATCCTGTCAGCAGGATTGTAGTATGGGATGGCAAAGGTCGTAGCTATTCAGCGATGTCTGGTCAGAAGGTAGAATTATATGATAATGGGGCAGTCAAGAGCTTTTTCCTCAGTTCAAAATCAGTGGTATGGGATGGTAAGGGGCGTAGCTATAGTGCCAAATCTGGTACAGAGATAACTTTCTATCCAGATGGAGCTGTAGAAAGTTTTGTAGCGGCTT
>JALVRO010000043.1 GCA_027031265.1 Bacteroidales bacterium
CTGGTATACCAAAGCCGTATATAAACACACAAGCAGCGAGGATGACCTCGCTGCTTGTGTGTAACTCCTAACCTCCAAAATCGTCGTACATGATATTTTCCTCTGGTACACCCAGGTCATAAAGCATTTTCTTGACAGCCGCAATCATCAAAGGTGGACCACAAAGATAATACTCTATATCTTCTGGGGCTTCGTGGTCCTTGAGATACATGTCATATACAACCTGATGGATAAAGCCGTTAGGAGCGCCCCAGTTTGCCCCTTCGGGCTCAGGGTCGGAATATGCTACAGTAAATTTGAAATTTGGGAACTCTTTCTCCAGCTCACGGAATTCTTCCTCATAGAACATTTCAAGAGGATTACGTGCTCCGTACCAGAATGTTATAGGTATGTCCCGCACCTTCAGTGTCTTGAATAAATGGAAGATATGTGAACGCATAGGTGCCATACCAGCGCCACCACCGATAAACATTTTCTCGTTCTTTGTATCACGCAAGAAGAATTCGCCATAAGGGCCAGAAACCTGCACTTTATCTCCAGGTTTTAGAGAAAAAATATAAGATGAGCACAGTCCTGGGGGTATGCCTTTCTTCCAATAATTAGTTTTCTTATCCCATGGTGGTGTGGCTATTCGCACTGTGAGCATTATTCTGTCATTTTCGGCTGGATAATTAGCCATAGAATATGCACGGAAAATTGGTTCAGTAATCTTGACCTTTAGATCCCACATTTTGTACTTGTCCCACAGAGGTTTATATTCCTCCTCTACCTGGATATCGCGAGCAAAATCGATCTCCAGTGGTGCAGGTACATATATTTGCACATATCCGCCTGATTTAAAATCAAGAGTCTGCCCTTGGGGAAGCTTGAGGACCAATTCTTTGATAAAGGAGGCTACATTACGGTTTGATACAACTTCACATTCAAATTTCTTAACCTCCAGAACACTTTGCGGCACCTTTATCTTGAGATCTTCTTTAAGTTTTATCTGGCAAGCCAGACGCCATTTTTCCTGGATCTGTTTTCGTGTAAAGAAGCCAACTTCTGTAGGCAAAATCTCACCACCACCTTCGAGTACTTGGACCCGGCACATACCGCATGTACCCTGACCACCACATGCAGAGGGTAAAAAGATTTTGTTATCGGCTAGAGTATGCAAAAGTGTACCCCCTGCCGGCACATCCAAAACTTTATCATCGTTAATGGTAATCTTGACATTGCCGCTAGGTAACAGCTTTGCTTTTGCATATAAAAGCAAAGCTACAAGGATTAGAATCACCAGCCAGAAAACTAAAACAGAAATAAGAATTGTGTTTGTTCCCATTTGAAGTAATATCATTGTTCCTTTTTTTTTCTGATTTTGTTTAAAGTTTGATGCCCATAAAACTCATGAAAGCCATTCCCATCAGACCAGTAAGTATAAAAGCAATACCAGCACCCTGCAGAGGCTTAGGAATCTTGGAATATTTCAGTCTTTCACGAATAGCAGCCATAGCTACGATAGCCAGGAACCAACCAATGCCTGATCCCAGGCCATAAGCAGTAGCCTCTCCCAGCGAAGCATAATTACGTTCCTGCATAAACAGGGAAGCGCCAAGGATAGCACAGTTAACCGCAATCAATGGCAAGAATATACCCAGGTTTGTATAAAGGGCAGGAGCAAAGCGCTCTACAAACATTTCAACCAATTGGACCATGGAAGCAATAACAGCAATAAAGACAATAAAGCTAAGGAATGAGAGGTCTACGCTTGCCAGTTTCGGACTTATCCATACCAGGGCACCTGGTTTAAGTATGTAATTAAGCACAAGATAGTCAACAGGCACTGTGATAACCATCACAAAAATAACAGCCAGTCCCAGACCTGTGGCGGTTTTCACCGTTTTGGACACGGCAATATAAGAACACATGCCCAGGAAGTAGGCGAAAACCAGGTTATCCATAAATATCGAGCGGACGAATATGTCAATTATGTTGTTCATAGTCTATGAGTTTTAAGATTAAGAACGACCTTGAAGTTGCTTATAAGCACCACGCTGTATCCAGATAATAAGCCCAATGAGGATCAGCGCCATAGGAGGCAGAATCATCAAACCATTATTCTCGTATCCATGAGCAAATAAAGAATCTGGAATCACACGGTAACCCCAGATTGTACCAGAACCCAGCAGTTCACGGAAAAATGAGACAATAACCAGTATTATACCATAACCTGCTGCATTACCAATTCCATCGA
>JALVRO010000044.1 GCA_027031265.1 Bacteroidales bacterium
TTGTAGACCTGTGGGAAAGATTGGCTGAACGCGGAATCAAGGTTGATCTAGGCTCAGACCAGACCTCATTGCATAATCCTTATAATGGCGGATATTATCCAGTAGGACTGGGTTTTGACGAGGCAAATGAGATGATGGCCCGGGATCCAGAAAAATTCAAAGAGTATGTGCACGAATCCCTGCGCCGTCATGTTGCTGCTATTAACAAGATGGCTGAGCATGGTATGTATTTCTGGGATTATGGTAATGCTTTCCTTTTGCAGGCAAGCCGTGCAGGAGCAGATGTGGTCAAGGCTGATGGTACGTTTAAATATCCTTCTTATGTCGAAGACATCATGGGACCGCTGTTCTTTGACTATGGTTTTGGTCCATTCCGTTGGGTGTGTACATCTGGTGACCCTCTTGACCTGGAGAAAACAGACCAGATAGCCCTGCGGGTAATGCGTGAGTTAGCCAAGGATGCGCCAGAACGTATCCGCAACCAGATGCAGGATAATATTAAATGGATAGAAGAGGCTGGTAAAAATAAATTGGTGGTAGGTTCACAGGCACGTATACTTTATGCTAATGCTGAAGGACGCATACGTATTGCCGAAGAATTCAACAAAGCCATTGCAATGGGCGAAATTTCAGCTCCTATTGTCCTTGGTCGAGACCATCATGATGTTTCAGGTACTGATTCCCCATACCGTGAGACATCAAATATTTACGATGGTTCCCGTTATACAGCTGACATGGCTGTACAGAATGTGATAGGGGACAGTTTCCGTGGTGCTACATGGGTTTCTTTGCACAATGGCGGTGGCGTCGGCTGGGGAGAAGTGATAAACGGTGGTTTTGGTATGGTGCTTGACGGAAGCAAGGCTGCTGACCGTCGCCTGAAAATGATGCTTTTCTGGGATGTAAACAATGGTATTGCCCGCCGCTCGTGGGCGAGAAATGACGGAGCCTTGTTCCAGATAGAGCAGGCTATGAAAGATGAACCATTTTTGAAAGTCACTGTGCCTACTATCGCTGATGACAATGTTGTTGACGATTTGTTCTAAAAATTAATCTTTGCCTCATTAGAGAGAGTCTGCTTGCAGACTCTCTCTAGCTTTTTTATAGAAATAATGCAACATTTAACACTTTTGCACTATCTTTGATAATAAATAAGTAAGTGTGTGATAATAAATTTAAAACAGCTTTATGCCTTATAAAATTTTACTAGCAGATAACGATAAAATAACGCATAAAATAGTCAGTCAGTATCTATCTGAAGGCTCAGAGTTTGCCCTTCATGAGGCTTTAGATGGCCAGCAGGCATTGGAATTGGCATGTAAGATTAAACCTGATATTATTATTGCTGATATTGACCTACCTCTTATCGATGGCATAGAGCTTATTACACGTATCAGGAATGAGCTTCGTACTCGTATACCTTTTCTGCTTTCTTATACAGACCAGGATGCAAACCTTGTGGAAGAGGCGCTAAAAAATGGCATAACAGACATTATAAAAAAACCTTTCGAGAGACTTGAGTTTCTGGCTCGCGTGAAAGCTGCTATAGGTTTTTACAGGCTCCTGCAGGAAACAAATATACAGAGAGAGCAGATTAGTACACACGAAGATGAGCTAAACAAGTTATCTCTTATTGTCAAGAAGACTGCAAACTCTGTGGTTATTCTCAACACAAATGGGGATATTGAGTGGGTTAATGATGGTTTTATAAAAATCTATGGTTATACTCTGGAGGAAATAATCGAGCGTTATGGACGTAATATCAGGGATTTTGTTACTGACCCTGATATGAGCTGGCACATGTTCGAAAAAGTACTAACCACACACCAGAGTGTCAGTTATGTTAATAAATTCCTCAATCCTTCGGGGCAGGTTAAATGGCTCCAGACCACACTGACACCTATTTTCGAAGGTGGGAAGATAGACAAAGTAGTAGCTATTGAGACAGATATTACCCGCGAGAAAGAAGCTGAGATTGCACTGAAACGCCAGAAAGAGCAGCTAGAGAAACTTACCAGGGAACTGCAGGAGAAAAACAACATGCTCGAAAACCAATGGAAGTTGTTACAGGATGAGCGTAATAAGGTAGACCACATGCTTGAGAACTTCTTGCCTAAATATGTGATACGCAACCTGATACAGTATGGTTATGCAAAGCCACGTAATTACAAGCATGCTACAGTGATGTTCGCTGATTTCAAAGGCTTTACAAAAGCATGCAAGAA
>JALVRO010000045.1 GCA_027031265.1 Bacteroidales bacterium
TTAATGTTTAAACTCTTTTGCAAGGTATTGTTTTACGCCTTCGAAGTCTGGTTTCATGGCCTGTTTGCCTTCCTCCCAGTCTGCAGGACATACTTCACCATGCTTCTCAAAGTACTGAATACCATCCAGGACACGTAATGCTTCACGTGTATTGCGTCCAAGGAAAGTGTCATTAACCATCTGATGACGTACTATGCCTTCTTTGTCAATGATAAAAGTTGCCCTGTATGCAATTGGAGCACCTTCAAAATCTAGATTGCCTTCCTCATCCAGGACAAAGTCACCAGCCAATACGCCATATTTAAGTGAAATCTGAAGTGATTGGTCAGCTACCAGAGGATATTTTACACCCTCAATGCCACCTTGTTCTACGGGTGTGTTAAGCCACTGGTAATGTGTGAATTTTGAATCTGTGGAGACTCCTATTACAATGGCATCACGTTTTTCGAATTCAGGCTCCAGATCCTGGTATGATAGAATTTCTGTGGGGCAGACAAATGTGAAGTCTGCAGGATAAAAGAACAGAATAATGTATTTTTTGCCGATGTAATCAGCAAAATTGAAGTTGTCGATGATCTCTTTGCCATTTAAAACAGCTGGCGCTGAGAAAATAGGTGCTTTTTTTCCTACTAATGTCATAATTGTGAGTTTTTGTATTTTTCTAAGGCAATATAGTATTTTAAATCATTATTAAAAAATAATGATTTAAATCTTTGATTTATATCAAACTTGTCCTAAGTCTCTAATATATTGATTTTTAGTGTGATTGTAAACTTGCTTTTTGTTTTTGTTCTTAAAGTTTGTTAACATAAAAAACTTGAAAACAGTTGTGGGTTCTCTTAAAACGTTTGCAGGCTGGTATTATGCTTTTAAATTTGTTTAAGCAAATGTTTAAAATTAGGTAAAATGAAACGTGTTCTTTTATTGTTTATTGTCCTGGCTAGTCTATTGACAATCAGGGCACAGCAGACTCAGGAAGCCCGGTTGATGCGCTTCCCAAACATTAGGGGCGATAAGGTTGTATTCTCGTATGCAGGTGATTTGTATATTGTTAGTGTCAAGGGTGGTGTTGCCAGGAGGCTGACTTCACACCCTGGTTATGAAATGTTTGCTAAGATCTCACCTGATGGAAAATGGATAGCCTTTACAGGTCAATATGATGGTAATACAGAGGTTTATGTAATGCCTATAGACGGAGGAGTGCCAAAGCGCTTGACTTATACAGCAACATTAAACAGGGATGATGTGGCAGACCGTATGGGCCCGAATAATATTGTTATGGGCTGGACACCCGATAATAAGAAAATAATTTTCCGTTCACGAATGCATTCGTTTAACTCTTTTCGTGGTCAGCTATTCACCGTAGCTCTTGAGGGTAATTTACCAGAAGAGGTGCCGATCCAGGATGGTGGCTTTTGCTCTTTTTCTCCGGATGGGAAAAAATTGGCTTTTAACCGCATTTTCCGTGAGTTCCGTACATGGAAATATTATCGGGGTGGCATGGCTGACGATGTGTGGGTTTATGATTTTAAGACAGGAGAGGCCGAACGTCTATTTGACAACCCAGCACAGGATATTTTCCCAATGTGGTACAAGGATAAGATTTATTTCATCTCAGACCGTGACCGTACTATGAATTTGTTTGTCTATGACCTGAAGGCCAAAGGGACAAAGAAACTGACAGATTTTACAGATTATGATATTAAGTTCCCTTCCATTGGCAATGATAAGATTGTTTTCGAAAAGGGTGGATATCTGTATTATTATGACATCCCTACAGGCCAGACCAAACAGATACATGTTTATATTAAAAATGACTTTGCTTCCACGCGTAACAAGCTAGTTGATGCTTCCAAATACATCGAAAGCGTTGACATCTCTCCAGATGGTAGCAATTTAGTCTTTTCAGGTAGAGGCGATATTTTTGTTGTTCCAGTTAAAGATGGGGTAACCAAGAACATTACACATACCCAGGGTGTTTTCGAGCGAGATGTCCGCTGGTCACCAGATGGTAAGTATGTGGCTTATATCAGTGACAGGTCAGGAGAGTATGAGCTTTATATCCAGAAGGCAGATGGTAGTGAACCGCCTATACAGATAACAAAAGGTGCTGATACTTACTATTTCCGTCTCAAGTGGTCTCCGGATAGCAAGAAACTGCTCTTTAATGACAAGAAGCTCAGACTGCGTTATGTGGACATAAACACAAAGAAGATTGTCGAGGTTGACAAGGGTGAGACCTGGGAACTGAATGATTATACGTGGTCGCCAGATAGTCGCTGGATTGCTTATACCAAGTATACGTGGGATATGCTCCCAAGTATCTGGGTTTATGATACTCAGACACGAAAGCGTAACAAGGTAACAGAAGGTTGGTATAATTCTTACTCACCACGTTTTAGTGATGATGGTAAGTATATTGTTTTTGTATCTGACCGTGATTTTAACCCAATCTATAGCGATGTGGAGTGGAACTATGCCTATAAGGATATGGCCCGTCCATACCTGGTTTTGTTGAATAAAGATGTAAAGGATCCTTTTGCTCCAGGTGCTGGGAATAATGAAGCCCAGTCTTCTTCTGCTGGCTCTAAAGACAAAAAGCAGTCTGTCCAGGTAAAAATTGATTTCCATGGCATCTCACATCGTATAGTGGCTTTGCCTGTTCGTCCGGCTAATTATTATAATATTTACGCCATAGGGGGCAAGATTTATTATGTAGCCCGTAAGTTTAATGACCACCATTCTACTGCTTATGTTTATGACCTGAAGAAAAAGAAGGAGACAGAGTTTGCACAGGATATATCGTTTGTTATTTCTGCCAATGGCAAGAAAATGCTTATTCGTAAGCGTGGTAATAAATATGCTGTGGTCAATCTACCAGGTGGAAATATTAAGATTAATAAGTTCGTGGATCTGGGCGGTATGAAGCTTTATGTTGATTATCAGAAAGAATGGCGCCAGATTTTTGATGATGCATGGCGTCAGATGCGTGATTTCTTCTATGATCCAAACATGCATGGCGTTGATTGGAAAGCTATTCATGACAAATATGCTGCTCTCTTGCCTTATGTCCACCACCGTAATGATCTGACATATCTGATCGGTGAGATGATTGGCGAGTTAAATATTGGACATGCTTACGTAGGTGGTGGTGACCGTCCGAAAGTAGATCGTATTTATACAGGCCTGCTTGGCGCACGATTCAAGAAAGACCCAAGGACTGGTTATTTCAAGGTGGTAAAGATTCTTGAAGGTGCCCCATGGTCCAAGGACTTGCAGAGTCCTCTCATGCAGCCAGGTGTGGATGTTAAAGTAGGTGATTACATACTGGCCATTGATGGTGTGCCCACTAATACAGTTAATAATATTTATCAGCTTCTCGTCGGAAAAGGTGGTAAAAACGTTGAGCTTACAGTGGGTAAAAGTGGTGATATCAAGGCTGGCCGCAAAGTTGTGGTCAAGGCACTCAAGAATGAGGCAGACCTTTATTATTACAATTGGGTACAGCATAATCTGCGTTATGTTAGTGATAAAACCAACGGCCAGGTCGGCTATATCCACATTCCAGATATGTTAAGCGATGGATTGAATGAATTTGTTAAATATTTCTACCCACAGTTGCGTAAGAAAGCCTTGATAATTGACGACCGTGGTAATGGTGGTGGAAATGTTTCTCCAATGATTATTGAGCGTCTACGCCGCCAGATGGTTATGCAGGGTATGGTACGTAATATTCCGACAACAGGGCCTGTACCAGAACAGACACACGTAGGCCCGAAAGTATTGCTCGTTAACATGTACTCTGCTTCTGATGGCGATCTGTTCCCTTACCAGTTTAAGCAATATAAGATCGGACCAATCATTGGTGTGCGTACATGGGGTGGCGTGACAGGCATACGCGGTAGCCTGCCTTTCATCGATGGTGGTACATTGAACAAACCAGAATTCGGACACTATTCTGCTGATGGTAAGAAATGGATCATAGAGGGACATGGCGTTGACCCGGATATTGTGGTTGATAATAATCCAGCAGAGGCATACCGTGGTATAGATGCACAGCTTGACAAAGCTATTGAGGTGGCTCTTGAACTGATTAAAAAGTATCCGCAAAAGATAACTCCACATCCTCCATTCCCGGATAAATCGCACTAATTAGCGTGAATTGTGCATTCTGACGGCTGCCGCCTGGTTGAAGACTCAAATTTGTATTAAAACGGTGCGGCAGCCGTCTTTGTCTTTAACAATTATTTACCATGAGAAAAATACTTTTTGCAGTGATTAACGTATTTTTGTGGATAACACACATTAAAAAAACGAAATGATGAGAAAAATTTTTACGTTAATCTGGGCTTTGTCTCTATTTTTATTGCTTTCTGCACAGGATACAATTACAGTAGTGCAGTACAATCTGACCTATTATGGAAGATATACTAATTATTGCACAGAGAGTAATAATAATGTGGCTCAAAAGACCGAGTACCTTAAAACTATTGTGAATTATCTTAAACCAGACATTTTTGGCGTTAATGAGATCACTGATGACGCCAGTTATCATGATTATCTTCTAAACAACGTATTTCTACTCAATGGCTTTAATAATTATAAGCATAGCCAGGTCCTTGGCAGTTATCTTACCACACAGGTTTTTTATAATACCCGAAAGTTGGTAAAGCAAAAAGTATTTGTGGTTTCTGCTTATCCACGGGATATTTACATTCATCGTTTTTATTTCAGGACATTGCGTCTGCCACAGGGAGACACTGTATTCCTTAATGTCATAGAGGCACATCTGAAAGCTGGTAATGGCAGTCAAGAGGCCCAGAACCGGGCTAATGCTGTGGCAAATCTTATGCAGTTTATAAATTCACATGGCCAGGATAATTACCTTTTTATGGGTGACTTTAATCTTTATTCGTCATCCGAACAGGCTTACCAGAATGCAGTAAACCCTACAAATAGCCAATATCGTTTTTATGATCCAGCTCCAGCAGGGGATTGGCATGATAATGCTGATTATGCCAATTATCACACACAATCAACCAATTACTCCAGCAATGGCTGTCTCGCAGGTGGTGGCCTGGACGATAGATTTGATTTTATGCTTTACACAGCACCGTTGAAGGATGGTACCATGGGCATACAAGCTCTGTCTTCTACATTTAAGGTTGTGGCACAGGATGGTCATCATTTTAATAGCTCGGTAGATTACAATGGTAACAGCTCTGTGCCTAGCAATGTGCTTTCGGCACTGAAGAACAATTCAGACCATCTGCCAATAATGATGCGGCTTTATCTTGATGCACAACCAGCTTATACAACTGTTCAGAACATTACTGCTTCGAAAGATTTCCAGATCATAAATACTGTTGTCAGAGACCAGGTGCATATCAAGGTAAATTCTAATAATTTACTTTGGGCACAGAGGGTAGATTACCAGGTTTATGATTTGTCTGGACGATTGTACAAACAGGGTGAATTTGGATTGGACGGTAATAAAATAGAGTATACGATAGATGGGTTTAGCGGTTTGCCAACAGGGCTTTACATACTACGTTTCCGCTGGGGTAGCAATGTATATCAAGCTAAGATTGTGAGAATATAGCCGTGTTATAATTATCTGGCTTCTCAGAAAAGTTTGTTTGTTGTAAGTATTTATACGTTGTAAATCAATATCTTGTTTTGACAATTAAGGTAGAGGAGAGTAACAGTCTTGTCAGATATACAATACGAGTTTGATGATAAAAGTATTCAGGTTAGGAAAGTTTTTGTATACATAATCAATGTTTTCTACATAGCCAGGGATTATATCTTTGCTGGAGGAGTTTAGCTGCTTGCGAAAAACGATTGATAGTTCGCTACCAGGAAGGAATTGCCATTTGAAGATAGCTTCCAGATTTATTGTGTTGAAGTTCTGATCCTGGCTACGGGTATACAGGTAGCCAAAGGGAAGAAGTATCAAACTTCCATCACGTAGCAAAGCATAATAGTTTAGATATTTAACGAGGGACCAATAATGACGGGCTTTGAGGCACAGATGCGTTGTAGGTGACATTGACAGCTCCAGGTTGGCGACATTCTCAAATACACGTATGTTTCTCTGTCCGAAAATAACCGAGTCTTGATTGTCTGTAACTTTAACAAATCCGTAATTGTTCAAATCCATCTGACCTTTAATGTGATAGACGAGCAGTCCCCAGTTACCCAGTCTCATGCGTGGCCCTATTAGCACCCATCCTCCTGCTTGTGTTGATTTGTTTTCTATTGGTAGATAAAAACCAGTCTGAAAATCAATGGCAAATTTTCGAGTGTAATCTGTGGAATACCAGAACATATAATTTTGCATGGGAGGGATAATGTAAACAAAGTTCTCGACACGAGGCTCGAAGTAGTCATAGGTCTTGTCTGGAGAGAGATTTATTTTCATGCCCAGTGATGAGAGATTTTTGAGTGTCCCATAGCTGGATATTTGAATTTTAATGCCTATATAACTGAGATTACGGAAAAGAGATTGATGTGTGAATGATATGTTTGTTTTCCAATTACGTATTATCCACACTGGTTTGTAGATATAGTAACTGATGTAGACTTTGTGTGTGATAATGTTATTTTTGGGTAGATATCCAATGTCATTGATGTTGTATTTATCAGAGTAAAGGGTGCGGGACAGACCGAATTTGAAGTTACCCTTTGTTTTGTTCAGGGATATAGAATAGGCATAACCCAGTTCTGAGCCCGGGGATTTGTCAGGGAATATCAGACTTGTCGAAGCTTTCATAAAGAAGCGATAAGTCTCGGTGTTGTCTTTGAGGTTAAGCTCGAGAGCAGAGACATCAGCAGAGTAGTATCCCCGTGTAAGAATTGTTTTGTTGGTATTGATGAAGCCTATATATGATCCATGACTGAGGTCTTTTGATAGAGCTATGACATT
>JALVRO010000046.1 GCA_027031265.1 Bacteroidales bacterium
CTTTTTCCCATATCAATAAGACATTCCTAAAGATTTTCAAGAAAGATTTATTTCGTTTCCCAATCGAAATAAATCCAGATAAAATCTTTGTATTTATAGCCGGTGCATTTTCTATATCAATTGCCGGACGGGACTTATCCCATGAAAATTTGAAATAAAAACACATTCTGTTTCCCAATCAGAACAAATTCAGACAAATTTTTATTGCTCAAACTTTCTCTATATCAATAAAGCACCCTTAAAATTCAAAACAAGAATCCAGCCCAATTTTTGTCTAAAATAACCCCATTTTCACATCATAAGAAAACTTTATAAAGACAAATTAACCAATAATATTGAAGACGACCATAGTAGGTTGGAAACACCTGTGCTCATTCCGAACACAGAAGTTAAGCTTCCCACGTTATTGGTTTTAGTATCCCAAAAGGATGCGAACCCTTTAAGTCGTCTTTCTTATTTTTTGCAATTAATATTTCCGTATTTGCTAAGCTTTATATATGGAAAATAATTCCATATCTCATGGAAAAGTCCAATTGGCACGACAAACATTATAAGAAATTATTGCTTATACCAGCATTATTAATAGTATTCTCTGTAGTATATCTATTTGTCTTTACAAATGATAACGGCGATATAATAGAAAAAGACATATCTCTTACAGGTGGAACATCAATTACAATATATGACTCAATTCCAATAAATCAAATAACAACAGATTTGTCAGACAAATTAAGCGATTTAACAACTCGTGAAATCTATGATCTTAAAACAGGTCAGCAAAAAGCAATAATAATAGAAACAACTGAAGATATGGATTCTGCAAAAAAAACACTAGAAGAATACCTAGGATATAAATTAGATGCAGACAACTCCTCAATTGAATTTACCGGATCAATTTTAAGCGAATCATTTTATGCTCAATTGTTAATTGCAATAGCGGTTGCATTTTTGTTTATGGCTCTTGTTGTATTCTTACTCTTTAAAACAGCTGTGCCATCAATTGCCGTAATAATATCAGCATTTGCAGATATATTAATGACTCTTGTGGCCTTCGATATGTTTGGAATGAAAATGTCTACTGCAGGAATCGTTGCATTTTTGATGCTTATAGGTTATTCGGTAGATACAGACATACTTCTAACAACAAGAATGATAAAAAGATCAGAAGGATCTTTGAATAAAAGAATATACGAGGCAATGAAAACAGGTATGACAATGACCTTAACATCCCTATTTGCCTTTTCTGTTGCGCTATTTGTTGTTAAATCATTCTCAATAGTGTTGACTCAAATATTCTCAATTCTAGTAATTGGATTAGCTTTTGACTTGTTAAACACATGGATAACAAATGTGTCAATATTAAAATGGTATGTGGAGGCTAAAAAATGAAAAGACTAACATTTAAGATATGGTTAATGATAATTTTCTTAGTCTTATCGGCAATTTCAATTTTCTCAATACCTCCAAAATTTTCTGACACAGGAGCTCTAGTTACAAGCATAGATTCAAACTCAACACTTTTTGAGCAAGGCCTACACACAGGACAGATTATAAAATCAATAGATGGAACTAGTATAAAAAATGCAAAAGATTATCATTCAATTATTTCCTCAAAATTCCCAAGCGATGAAAAGATAAAAGTAGAAGTTAAAACAGATAAGGCAGAGTATATAATATTTGTAAAAGAATTTCCAGATCTAACAGTTTCAGACATTCCAAAAACAAATTTAAAATTAGGCCTTGATCTTGCAGGCGGTGCAAGAGCATTAGTTAAAGCAGAAAATAAAACGCTCTCTCAGGCAGAAGTTGCAGATTTGGTGGATATAACTCAAAATAGACTTAATGCTTTCGGCTTAACTGATCTAAAGGTTGCCCCAGTTTCAGATTTATCAGGAAACAATTTCATGCTAATTGAAATAGCTGGAGCAACACCAAAGGATTTAGAAAGTTTAATTTCAGAGCAAGGCGAGTTTGAGGCAAAAATAGGAGATGAGGTTGTTTTTGTTGGAGGGGATAAAGATATAGCCTCTGTTGGAAGAGATGCTCAAAGCTCAAGAATAGAAACATGTTCACAATCTCAAGATGGCAGTTATTATTGCAGATTTTCATTTTCAGTAACTCTTAGTGCAGATGCGGCTAAAAGACACGCAGAAATAACAGATCAATTAGATGTAAACAGATCGGCTACTGGAAATTATTTATCTAAAAAGTTAGACCTATATCT
>JALVRO010000047.1 GCA_027031265.1 Bacteroidales bacterium
GCCTTAATATAGGTACTGTGCTTGTAACCCTGCTTTTCATGGTTCTGCCTTCTTCGATAGCAACACGTGTGGATCCTGTGCGAGCCATCAAATTTGAATAATGCCAGCTGCTTATAGAGCCGTCTAAACCATCACACCACACTAGCCTTTGTAAATATAGCTTACCTTGATTAAATATGTCTGGACCCAAAATTTCCCCTACCGCTGGCAGGGCACTACCAGGCAGATATCCCGTACTCGTTTACCATTCTTATACGCCACAACAAAGGCTCCAGGCACGCCGCATGAATATTTAAAACTTCGTGCCGACTCATAAGTATGGAACTTCTCATAGGTCAAGTATTTATACCGGCCATCATAAGTATCATATTCCTGGTAAATACGTCCTGGATATATACTTCTCAGTTTTGCCTGGGAAAGTGGTACACGAGAAGCTGCTACCTGGACACGGAAATAAACAACATTCTTTGGCCTGGTTGAGGTCCGTGGTTTGTAAGTAGTTTGCTGTGTCGGTGTCTGACGGGTCTGTGTGGGAGGATTATAGATGTAAGTAGGCTGCTGACTCTTTGGACGCTGAGTTGTCTGCTGTTTGGGCTTTGTTTGTGTCTGTTGCTGGATGGGCTGGTCATAAATCATTATTGGTTTTTGCTGTGTCTGGGTAGGTTTCTGGGTAGATTGCTGTTTTGGCTTTGTTTGTGCTACTGCTGGCTGTGTCTGTGGTGCATATATCTGATCAAAATATATCTTGAAAGCGTCTTGCTGGTACCACACAGCACGCTTGATCATCTCGTACCCCTGCTTGTAATTATCATACTTAGCCTGTGGATCCTTTTTCTCTTTCACGCCTTTTTTGATATAACTCATGGCTGTTTTGTAGCTTTGTTGTGACAGACTCATCTTGCGGTCAAAGCCAGCCTTGTTCTCTGCCTTGATTTTTGTCTGAATGCCCTGAAGTTCCTTGTCATATAATTTATAAAGTTTTTTATACGCTAAGATGTACTTGACAAAGGCTTCATTATATTTGTCCAGAGCCTTATTGTGCAGTTCATCATATTTCTTTGAAGCCTTACGTCGTTTGCTCTTTTTCATGCCAGCCATGGAAGTCTTTAGATCATCTGCCTGTGCCTGAATCTGACCTGCCTCATCCTTGAGCTTATCCCCTTCTTTGATTAAAGACTGTGCTTGATTATACTCCTGTAAATCACCAGGGCTGAGCAACTTTTTTATCTCGTCATTTAGTGAGTAGTCCACTCCTGTCTGGGCAAAAACACTGAATGCCAGCAAAAAACCAAGCACTAATAGAAATAATTTCCTCATCATTTTATGGAATTTGTAATGATATCTTTATCAAATTTATAATTTTGATTGCTAAATAACAAACATTATCGTATCATGAAAAATTTAGTTTTGGGCCTCAGTTTAATAATTTTTTCCACACTCTCCTTTGGTCAAATATCAGTCAAACCAGACTATTACCTTATCTTTTTCAGGGACAAAGATACATCTAGTTATGATACAACCCATCCAGAGATATACCTCTCTCCTGGGGCAATTGAGCGTAGACATCTATTTGGTATTCGCATCACACAGCAAGATTTCCCTGTCTCACACAAATACATACAAGCATTGAGGGACTCTGGTTTTAATGTCCTGCTCACAAGCCGGTGGCTCAATGCAGCCTTAGTGCATGAGACCGACTCTTTAAAAATCATTAAAGTCAAAAACTTTCCATTCGTAGACACAATGGGACTGGACAGGCTGCAACATCCTAAAGACACTGTTACAGAACAGATTAAATATTCAGTAGAAATTGACTCATCCGTTTTCCCACAAAACTGGAAGCCTGTTTACAAATATGGTGTAGCAATGGCACAAGATCGCCTCATTGACATACCACTTATGCACTCTCTGGGGTATGATGGACGGGGAGTAATAATAGCAATGCTTGACGCTGGTTACTACAGAGTTAATAATTTTAGAGTGTTTGACTCTTTGTGGCAAAATAACCGCATCCTGGGTTATTATGACTTTGTAGACCTTGACACCAATGTCTTTGAGTCCCAGACACATGGACTTATGGCTCTATCAACAATAGCAGCACAGGGGCACAAATTTGTCGGTACTGCCCCTGGAGCATCATTTTATTTATTCCGCACAGAGGACGAAAGTAGCGAATATCCTATCGAAGAATTCAACTGGGTAGTAGCTGCTGAATATGCTGACAGTGCCGGTGTAGATATAATTTCTTCATCATTGGGCTATGAAACTTTTGACGACACAACCTGGGGCTATACTTATCAAGAGATGAATGGCAATTATGCCCTTTGTACAATCGGAGCTGATATTGCTGCCAGTAAAGGTATTATCGTGGTAGTTAGCGCAGGGAATAGTGGTGATTCAAAATGGCATTATATTGATGCTCCTGCAGACGGAGATAGCGTCTTAGCTGTGGGAGCCACTGATTATAATGGTCATCCCACTTATTTCTCTGCTTATGGACCTAGTGCAGATGGACGGGTAAAACCAGATGTGGCAGCTGTTGGATCCTGGACAATGGTTATTGGTAGCGAGGGTTACCCGACAATTGCCTCTGGAACATCCTTTTCAGCTCCTACAGTTGCCGGGGCAGTGGCTTGCCTGAAACAAGCACACCCTCACCGGTCAAATATGGAAATTATCCGCGCATTACAGATGAGCGGAGACCATGCTTCTAATCCAGACAACAGGGTTGGCTATGGCATCCCAGATATTTACATAGCGCACCTAATACTGCTGAGATACAAAGACCTTAAAAACTTTGACCCACAGAAAGATAAAATAATCATCAAACCACTAAAAGATACATCAAAATAAAGATTACTGGATAACAGTTACTGTATCCTGTGCCAAACCCCTGAACTGCACTGTCAGCTCAGGGGTTTCTTGTACATTACTCTTATTTAAATCTCGGTCCAGAACATAAAACGAAAACTTGAAAGTATCTAACATATTCTGGATAACAGATGGATCAAAAGTCAAATCCACAATAATAGTCGCCTTATAATAATTATAAATATTCACCACATCTGCATGGGGTATACGATAACTAAGGCTCAGAGGTAAATCCACTGTATCAAACCGCCCGTTATGCTTATTCAATATACTGATAAACAGATTATTATGATATTCTGATCCCATCGAATAATCCCCTGTTGTATCATTATCACTCAATCCCAGATTATTGTCACCATCAAAAGCCTTAAAAACAATCTGATACAGCACTACACGATTGGCCAGCTCGTTATTCTCCACAGTGTCTTTGACTAATACAAACTGAAAATCAATAACAGGCTCTGGTGGATAATTAAAATGATGCCTGCACGAAGACACAGACAATATCAACAAGACCAGGCCTATGTATAACAAAAACTTACGCATATTTAACCTTTAATTTTAACCGTAATTTACCTGTAAAAAAATTTTTTAGCAACAACAAATATTAGGATTTGAAGAATTGATTAATAATCTCGTCTGCCAGCTCATTGGCCTTTTCCTGAGTCCTCGCCTCAGAATATATCCTCACAATAGGCTCTGTATTAGAACGGCGGATATGCACCCATCCTTCATCAAAATCAAGCTTGAGACCATCTGTAGTATTGATCTCAGCCCTGTCCTTGTAATGTCCAATTATTTTGTCCAGCACTTCCTGGAACCTTATGCCATGCAATGGTGCTTTTTTCTTTGCCATCTGGTAATTTGTGTAAAGCTTCCTTATCTGTGACGGCTTCATACCCGAACGGGCCATATAACTGAGAAACAAAGCAATACCAACCAGAGCATCCCGGCCATAATGTAATTCTGGATAAATCACCCCACCATTGCCTTCTCCACCAATCACAGCATTTACTTCTTTCATTTTCTTTACCACATTTAACTCTCCCACTGCCGAAGCATGATAATCCTGTCCATACTTACGGGTCACATCTCTCAAAGCACGCGAAGAAGACAGATTCGAAACAGTACTACCAGGCGTGTGCTGCAAAACATAATCAGCCACAGTTACCAGGGTGTATTCCTCTCCAAAATAGCTACCATCCTCGCTGATAATAGCCAATCTGTCTACATCAGGGTCCACAGCAAACCCTACATCTGCCTCTTTTTCCTTGACTAGCTTCATCAGATCAAATAAATTCTGTTCCAGGGGTTCGGGATTGTGAGCAAAACGGCCATTAGGCACACAATTAAGCTCAAAAATCTTATCAACACCTAATTTCTTGAGCAACACTGGTATAGCCACTGCCCCCACAGAATTTATACAATCAACTGCCACGGAAAATTTCCTGTCCTGAATAGCCTCTACATCAACCAGATCCAGCGATGCAATCAAATCCACATGCTTATAAACATAATCAATTCCCTCTATCAAAATTCCAAGACTGTGCACATCACTAAACTCCAGCTCCGGGAAATTATCATAATAAAATAAAATCTTGTCAATGTCCTGCTGGTCTATAAACTCTCCCTCTGAGTTGAGCAATTTCAGTGCATTCCACTCCACGGGGTTATGACTGGCTGTAATAATTATCCCACCATCTGCTTTCTCCTGAATCACAGCTATCTCAGTAGTTGGAGTAGTAGCCAGGCCTATATCAATAACTTCTATACCAAGCGAAATAAGTGTTCCCTGGACAATTCGCGAGATCATCTCTCCAGATATACGCGCATCACGTCCTACTACTATCTTTGCTTTTTCCTGTTTTGAATTCCCAGCTGCCCATACACCATAAGCTGCAGTAAAACGCAAAACTTCAACTGGTGTAAGATTGTCACCCTGTCTACCTCCTACTGTGCCACGTATACCTGAAATTGAAACTATTAGCGACATCTAACTTAATTTTGAGTTTAAATCAAAGATAACAAAAACACTCTATACTAAAAAGCTAAACAAACTTGCATTCAACAACGATTTTTCATTACACAAAAAAGGCTGACCACTGGATGGTCAGCCTACACACTCTTTAATAAAACAAAATTTGCCTATTCAGCATTACCTTCCTGCTCTCCTGGATTAATTGGCTTAAAAGGATTGTCTGGATTAACTGACGGACCTAAATACTTAGTATCCTTATTAAACGCTAACATTGGATAGAAAACAAATCCTACCAGGAACAAACCCACAGCAAAGCCAATGTCTTTTCCATAGCTCAAAGCAACTAAATAAGATAAATAAAACCAGAATGCCAGAATAATAAGATTACCTATTACAGGTATTATCCCTGCTAAAAAAATAAAAATCCAATACCATTGAAGCCCAACTATCTCCAAAAGCACAATAACATTGTAAACAGGAATTATTGCAGCCCAACCCGGTTTACCTGCCTTTTCAAAAAGCATCCACAATGAAACAATGTAGATGACAACAACTACTAAAACGATAATGGTATAAAGTCCAAAAAGACCAGCAACAGCACCGGTCATGCCATAATCATCCATAAGATTTAGTTTTTATGGTTTGAAATAATTTAAATATTTTAACACAAAAAATCAATAAATTACCGAGATACTTCCACGAAACTTATATTTTTTTCCATGAGAAGTGTATTTTAACAGATAAAAATATGTATCAACTGGTACATAATTACCATTTTTATCACGACCATCCCATCCCTGCCCTACATTGGTAGAATGATAAACTACTCTGCCATAGCGGTCTACGATCGTCAATTCATAACTATCTACAAAATCAAGCTGCACCAGAAATACCCTGTCCCTTGGATCCGGACTCTTGGGATTAATGGCATTGGGCACAACCAACAATGGTGGAGGCATGACCTTTACCACATTAGAGCGCACACTCATTACCTGGCCCACAAGCGTATCACGCCTTTGAGTGCCTTCTACGTAATAATACAAAGTAGAGGGCACCACCTCGCTAGCTATCAGATTATTTAGCACATGCTCTGCTACAGTATCATTCACATGATTAACCAGGCTAAAGCTGTGCCCATCCACGGAAAAATAAACATCATAGCTCTCGGGCTGACCTGCCGCATAATCATAGCTGTTCCATTGCAAGGCCACTATTGCCTGCTGTCCTGCCTGGCTATAATTGCCAGCCAGGACAAGATTGTGCGCCACATTAGAGGAGTCTATCAACTGGCCACAGCCTGATTGGGCCTTTAGAACAAAATTATGCTTTGTGTTGGCTGTGGCCTGCAGAAGATAATCACCGTCATAATCACCGGTAAACTGTGCTACCTGGCTGGCATCCATCCATAGGCTGACCAATGGCTTGTCTTGCGGCAGGTCGATATGCAGCCCCAGCAATAATGAGTCATCTCCCACAGCTGTTACTCCCTGAATGTAAAGCAGATTAGGGCGTTCGAACAGACCTGTGTGCACAGTAGCAATATTGGATAGAATCGTATCCCTTAGACAGTTATTAGCCAGACGGGCCTTGATTATGAACCGGTAATTTCCCTGTGCTGTGGGATTATATACAAATTGTGTGTCCCTGGTGGTAGTCAGTCTCCGAAGCCCTGTTGGAGTGATCAGGTAGAGGCTATATTGCTCTATTTGTTGATTCGTTGTCCAGATGAGTTTTATCTTTGTGGAGCAGGAGTCGTAGTAGGCCGATAAATGTATAGAAGAGAGCATCTGGCTAAAGCCACTATAGACCTGTCTGCCAGCCGTATCCCGATAAGCTACTACAACGTATTTTTCGCTCCTCTCTGTAGGGTCTGCGTGTGTATTATAAGTGGTTGTGGTATCTACGAACCTGCGAGTCGCCGCATCTGCAAGGACTGCAACATTATTCAATGTGCCATCCAGCACTCCTGAGCCATTCCAGATTATTCTTTTGATAATAAAACCATCTATCCCGGCTATGTCCTGGATAGTCC
>JALVRO010000048.1 GCA_027031265.1 Bacteroidales bacterium
CAGGATCAAGGTTGACAAGCTCTAGTTTATAAATGCTTGGACTATCCACAGTGTTAAAATTAGTGTCAACAAAACTTGTCTGATTTAACCCATCAAAGATATATGGCCCTCTATACAGACTACCATAAAGGTCGCGGGAATAATAAAGATAATACCTGTAAGGTGGCGGTATTGTATTAGTATCCAGGTTAATAGGAGGATGCCACTTCACATGGATAGCTCCATGCACTTCGTCTGTATTTGTAACAGAGACCTGAAGCATGATTGGCATGCCCTCAATCAGCTCAGTACATAAAGGATTAGAAGCATAACCATCAATATCACGGAAATATGGTACCACACGGTAACAATAAGAATAACCTAATTGCAGACCGTCTCCATTATTATCATCCACATACGTAGTATCATTAATATTGTCTATTTTTGCGATAAGTTCATAATTCCATGTCGGATCCATACCCACTTCACAGCGCGTAGTATCATGATTGTCAAACACACGTGAGCGGTAAACCTTATATCCCTGGCAATTCGGACATCTACTTTTTGTCCATTTTAACAAAACAGTTGCATTTGATGGCTCAATATCCGTCAGTGTCACACCTGGTGGTACTACGCGTATTCTAACAGTCTCATAATCAATTAGCTTGACAAATGGATTGTCGTCTGTAACTTTAAATGTCAAAATATATGGCTGACGACGCACATGATTGCACGTGGTTATCCAACGGAAATGCCCTATTAGGGTATCCCTGCCTCTCAAAGTATCGCCATAGGTGGAATTATAAAACTCAGCAGGTGAATCCCCTACTAGCATGGGCAGGCCTGTAACCCACATTTCCAGGGAATCATGGTCCTCATCTGTAGCTATTACATCGAATAGCACAGTGTCTCCAGCTTCTACACAAAAATCTGGAATATCATCTATCTTAGGTGCGTGGTTGTCTGTCTCCACAACTTCTATCTGCATGTCTTGCAAGACAAAACCAATCTTCACACCCTTTCGCCATTCCTCTATCCTTATTGCTACATTATATTTTCCCAACTTGGTAGGAGTTTTCCACACAAAGTCTCCGGTCTGACTATTAACATAGAGAGTATCAGAATGATCAGGCAAACGAAACCATGGAATTTTTTTCCCTCTAGTGTAACGGCATGTGTCCAGTTTGAACACAAGTGAGTCCCCGTCCAGGTCATAGGCACCCGGATTGTGTATAAATGTCTGTCCAATAGCTGCTTTGTCCAGTGGATAATTGTTTAACTCAATGGAGTTGTTGTGCCCCACAAAAGGATCAATACGCAGTATTGTTTTGATTGCGAAAACTGTGTTTACAGAATTGGGAATGTTTATTATCCCTTCGTTCCTGTTCGGGTCCTCCATTACTATTTCGTATGTGCCAGGGCCCGGGAAAGTATGATATCCTATGTAAAGATTTTTCTTGTAATAATCAGGTAAGTACCAGTACTTTACTCTCTGGACATAATTCATCGTGCTATCACCCCACCACACTGGCAAAGAATCTCTGTCTGCAGGCGAGAGGGTATATGTAAATGTCCAGATGTAAAATTTATACGTATAGCCCTTGACGTGTTCGTATACTATATATCCTGCCCTGTTGTGCGTAGCAAAAGCACTGGTGGCCAGATATAAACTGATAAATAATATTAAAAAGCGTCTCATCTATTTGCCTTGTGTCAATTCCAAAACCGCTTAAAAGTTATATTTTTTCTAATAACTATTCAAGTCTATTGCAAGGCAAAAAAGATTTTGAGGCTAGTTTTTTAACCAACGGATAGCCTGACTTAGAGATTCAAAACTATGATATGAAAAATTACCAATGTTCTGAATATTATCAAGGGCTTGCTCTAATGAAATTTTTATCAAATTGTTGCGTGGAGGTAACAAAGCTACTTTGCTGACATTCATAGCCTTTAATTCAAAATTATGATTACTGATATAATAAGACACACTGGAGGGACTAACAAAAAAATCAAAATTTTTGCAGTTAAATATTATTTTGTTACTACCAGTCTCAACTACGCGATGGAGTAACATCTCGATCTCCATTAGAAAATCATCATTGGTCATCAGGCGGGTGTGTGGAAACCATATAGAACTTATTAATTGGTATTCAGGAAAGTAGCTTATACGCTGATATAGTGTCTCAATGTTTGTTTTGCTTACGCTAATGATTTGTTGAATCACGTCTTCACCTCCTTTTCTGTTCTCCTTATTTAACGAAAAAAGCAGGCGTAAGTTTCACATTCTAAAGCAATTTTATTTTACTTAACACAAATTTTCTCTGTTCATAAGCTACTTTGTGGAACAAAAACCATTTCTCATCTCCCAATACTTTGCCTATTATGCGGGGGAAACGCCTTATTCTCTTAAATTCTATTGCCTCTGTAAGCCATTCAATGCTGCTGTAATGGAACTTAACATTAGGAAAGATCTCTTGTAGTGGCTGTAAAATATCCTTGCTATTCCGTCTACGCGACATTGCCTTCTGAAGTCTATTCTCTATCTCTCGCCAGCTGGAGTCACAGTCTTTTATCTGGCACAGTATTTTAAAAATTTCCTCTGCAGCTTCTAAAAAAATCGATGTATTATCTCTTAGGATGAATTCATTGGTCTTGGCTCGAATATAACGCCATTTCAAGAAAGGTAAGTCTGGAAAATCATAAGCCTCTGCATGCCCTATATCTGGGAAAAAATTATAAAAGAACTGCTTATATGGCTTTATGTGTTTCCAGTGTCTGCCATCCCAGATCTCAATATGGTCCAGGTCATTTATACGGTGATTATGTGTTCCTGTGAAACGTTGATGAGCCCACGTGTCTGCAAAAGTGTGTAATGCCACACCCAGACGTATCAAGTTTTCCAGGCTATACTCAGCTTTAAGCTTGGCCATTGCCCAGTATATAAGTATCTGTGCCATTTCACTATTGGGGAAAACCTCGCATGTATAATATTTTTGACCTTTATATGGCTCTGGCGGTAAAAAATGAAACGACAAATAGATTTTTTCCTGCACAGAACGCTTGAAATCTTCTAAAAATTGTATTCCCTTGTGAGCCGAGCATATAGGATCAAAATATTTTCCATCATACCTGGGATGGGAAAAAGGCAGGTCGCCCTCAACGAGAAAAGGACGATGCAAAACCGCATCGTCCACATATTGAGAAGCATAAGCTATAATCTGACTTTCCTGCTCGTTAAAATTACTGTGTAATGCCAGAACTTTGATTACACCATAATGAAAGTCTTTTTGCATAAGCTAACCTTCAAAGTGTAATGAAAACATGAAATAATATGAGTATAAGCTTTGTAAATATTTGGTATAAACACTGTTATCCGGCTCCAATACATTCATTAGCCCACGTCCAAATTTTATTTCTGTCGACAATTTAAAGTATTGCAAAAACCAGTCTATACCCAGACCTGTCTCTCCATAAGTGTCAACTGCAGACAAATATACCCGGGGTACATTAGTCTGTGGCCTTTTGAGCGCAGAAATATCAAATGTAGGGGCAACACCAGCTATAACATAAGGACGCATGTTCCCGGCCCTTACACCATGATATTTTATTAACAAAGGCATCTGGAGAAATGTAGAGGGAATGTTTATCTGCAATGGTGCACTCCCCTGGTTGAAGTAATAAATAAGTGCCCGCTGCTGGAAATTTAATGTGATAAGTGTACGAAATGTGAAATTTTTGTTCAGTCTCAGTTCAAAGATTGGCCCTAGATGCCCTCCTGGTAGCCATTTGTGTGTTATACCATAAAGATTGTCTAGCTCAGGTGCCTGGTAAAAACTTTGTGTCTTGACAACAATAAAATCGAGCTTATTGATACCAAAAGTAAAACCCCAGTGAATGATCCTGTTATCGTAATTTGGTAAGTTTTTAGATTTATTGAAAAACTGGGCATAAGTGCCTGAAAGCATTAATATCGACAGAAAAACAATTGTTAGTTTTTTCATAATCCTCGGATTTCGTGTCTATTTTTATAAAACGAAGTTTTTAGTAAAACGTTTAAAATTGTTATTTATTTTTTTGAAAAATATAGATTGTAGCTATACCAAAATTCAGAGGTTTGATTTTTAATGTCTTAAACCCATACATCTCTACAAATTTAGTAAATTTCTCCCCAGATGGAAAATTTTTTACAGACTCTGGTAAATAGTAATAAGCCCTATCTCCTGTTATAATCTTACCCACAAATGGCAAAATTTTATTAAAATAAAAATTAAAGGCCTTGGAAATTAGTGGATTCTTGATGTGAGAGAATTCCAGAATAGCAAATATTCCTCCTGGCCTGAGCACCCGGTGAACTTCTTCGACCCATCTACCTAAATTCTCACTGTTGCGTATCCCAAAAGCACACGTTACAACATCAAAGCTCTGGTCTCCGAAACTCATGGCCTCTGAGTCATCAACTTTTAGCTCCACCTTGCCTTTGAGTTGAGGTAGCTTTTTCTCTATTTTCTCTCTCCCTATCTGAAGCATTTTCTCTGATATATCTATACCCACAATCTTTTCGGGATTAAGTTTGGATAAATAAAAAATCAAGTCTCCTGTACCTGTGGCTAGATCCAGAATCTCTCCATGAGCAAAGGGCCGGATAAAGTGAATCATTTTCTTGCGCCAGTGCTTATCAATGCCAAGTGAAAATACGTGATTGAGTAGGTCGTATGTAGAAGCTATCTTGTTAAACATTATCTTGACTTGCATCTTCTTATTCAGAGGTGTGTCTTTGTAAGGAACAACCTTAGCTAATTTTTCCATGACAAAAAATTGTTTTAAATTAATGTGTCCGAAATTTCCGACAAATGTAAAATTTTTTTTGCGATGGAAACATATAAAATTTATTTCGCAGGTAAGTTTCAAACCACTGACAAAGAATTAATTGTCAAAAGTCCTTTCTCTGGAAAGGTCATTGCCCGCACTTTCCTGGCTGGTGAAAAAGAGGTTAATCAAGCTATTGAAGCCGCCCTGGCAGTGGAGAAGCAGATGGCACAGCTGCCTTCCTATGTGCGCTACGAAGCCCTAATGTATATCGCTGGTAAAATACGCGAAAACAAAGAAAAATTCGCACATATTATTGCTAGCGAAGCAGCCAAGCCTTATCGTTATGCTATGGGCGAGGTTTTGCGTGCTATCCAGACTTTTACTGTTGCAGCTGAGGAGGCAAAGAGATTACCCAAAGAATACATTTCCCTGGATTGGACCCGGCCTGGCCACGGTAAGGAAGGATTGGTTAAATATTTTCCTATTGGACTTGTGGCAGGTATATCACCTTTTAATTTTCCCCTCAATCTGGCAGTGCATAAAATTGCACCAGCTATTGCAGCCGGTAATCCAATTATCCTCAAGCCTTCTCGCCATACTCCCCTCTCTACACTGGAACTGGCAAAAATAATTGATGAGATCGAACTGCCCAAAGGTGCTGTGTCAATCATGCCTACAGACCGTCAGGTGGGCAATATTCTCGTCACAGACCCACGGATAAAAATGCTATCATTCACAGGCTCCCCTGCCGTTGGTTGGAAAATGAAGCAGATGGCTCCTCCTAAACGAAAAGTCCTCTTGGAGCTCGGAGGTAATGCCGGTGTTATTGTCTCCCGAACAGCAGATTTACAAAAAGCTCTTGATAGAATAATTATCGGAGCTTATGCATATTCAGGTCAGGTGTGCATCCACACTCAGAGAATTTTTGTGCACAAGGACGTATTTGACGACTTCACAACCCAGCTTATAGAGCGCACAAAGAACCTCAAAAAAGGTGACCCTACCGACCCGGGGACAGAAATTTCTGCAATGATAGAGGAGAAAGAAGCACAGCGTGTAGAACAGTGGGTTAATGAAGCAGTCAATCAAGGCGCCAAGGTTTTGTTCGGCGGCCAGAGGGAATTTACATTTTTCCAGCCCACAGTGCTCACAGGAACAAAGAATGATATGAAGGTGTGGGCTCTGGAGGTGTTTGGGCCTGTTGTGCTGGTAGAGCCTTTCGAGATCTTTGAACAGGCTGTGGATATGATTAATGATTCGCAGTATGGCTTACAGGCAGGTGTATTTACCGAAAGTTTCAAGGAGATGAGCTATGCGTTTAATAACGTAGAAGTCGGCGGCGTGATAATCAATGATGTCTCTACTTTTCGTGTGGACCACATGCCTTATGGTGGTGTTAAAAATTCAGGCTTCGGTCGTGAGGGGCTGAAATATTCTATTCGCGAGCAAATGGAGCCACGCCTGCTCGTCATGCCTAATTATCCCACAATGGACTAAAATTTCAGACAGCCAGTCGTGGGCGTGCCAGGGGCATCCCGTGACAGGCCAGGCTTGGTGAGCTGTTATGCAATTCACTGTTTCCTGATAAAAGTCCTCATATATAGCCATAGCGGGCGTGCCAGGGGCATCCCGTGACAGGCCAGGCTTGGTGAGCTGTTATGCAATTCACTGTTTCCTGATAAAAGTCCTCTTTATATCACCATAGCGGGCGTGCCTGGGCTGCCCTGCTACAGCCTGAGCGTGGGGAGAACTGTCGTGCAATACCAGCATCGTGAAAAGTCTTTTTTATATAATCGTAGCAGTTGTACTTCCGTTACCCCGCTATGCATTGCCATATACCACGTACGAAAAAAGTGATTTCCACTACGTCGCACCTTTGAGAGAACCATCATCCAAGCCAAACACCGCCGCTGTCATGGCATAGCAAAAGCCCCACAACAAGTGTAATATCATTTGCGGATTTAAATAGGGCAGTAGGCCATATTTATCATTGCAGGGTGCTAACGCACGCCTGCTATGGACTTCGATATTCAGATTATTTTACTTTTGTCAAAGATATAACCTAGAACAAACTTGCTTAATAGTATTC
>JALVRO010000049.1 GCA_027031265.1 Bacteroidales bacterium
ATTATCAAAGAGCTGCGGTACTTCTATCATTAGAGCGGTCCCGTTATTATAAATTCTGGAGAATGGGGCCTGAAAATATTTCATTCACACCAGACCAATATGAGCCTGATGACTTTATACAGATACCGTCCTTGCTAGAGCCTTTCGTTAAGCAGTACCATACTTTTCACTTGATTTACACAGCTCGATACCTTGTAGAAGACTATAGCGATTTTTATAAGTTTTATCCAATGGACAAGGGCAAGACTTTCCTGGCCATAAAGAAAGGCAAACATATTTTCCCTGCCATGAAAATTGCTCTGTATGATAATTTTTACAATGAAATTTATTCTGTGCAGATTCTTGAGCCTACAGTAGTTGCGTTACCCAGTGTTTCATCACCTGTGTGTTATATCAAGATTGAGAGCCTCAAACCTCTAAAATATGGAGACTTATATGATTATAATATTGAGCTACAGGAGTTTTAACCGGATATGAATTTTTATTAAGATAGTTTGAAGCAAATGTGTATTTTTGTATAATTGCATAGCATGAAATAAACATTAAGAAAAATGAAGAAATACGAATCAAACGAACTGAAAGACACACGTTCTGGTTTTGGTCAAGGGCTCTATGAATTAGGACATAGCAATCCTGATGTTGTAGCATTATGTGCAGACCTTACTGGCTCACTCAAGATGGACAAGTTTGCAAAAGAACTCCCGGATCGTTTTGTAGAGACAGGCATAGCAGAGGCTAATATGATTGGTCTGGCAGCAGGACTGGCCACATCTGGAAAGATACCTTTTGCTGGCACATTTGCTGTTTTTGGTGCTGGCCGTGTATATGACCAGATACGACTTACTGTTGCTTATTCCAACAAGAATGTCAAGATTGCTGCATCCCATTCTGGCCTGACAGTAGGAGAGGATGGAGCCAGCCATCAAATGCTAGAGGATATTGCACTAATGCGTGCTTTGCCCAACATGACAGTGATAAATACATGTGATTACAATCAGACCAGGGCTGCTACACTTGCAGTAGCTGAGTATTATGGACCTGTTTATCTGAGGTTTGGCCGTCCTAAGGTACCGAACTTCACACCTGCAGATCAAAAATTTGAAATAGGTAAGGCCCTAGTGCTTACAGAGGGCAGTGATGTTACAATATTTGCCACCGGACACTTGGTGTGGAAGGCTATTAAAGCTGCCGAGGCTCTCGAAGAACAAGATATATCCGCAGAAGTTATTAACATCCATACTATTAAGCCTCTGGACGAGGAGGCAATACTGGAGTCTGCAAACAAAACACGTGCTGTTGTCACAGCTGAAGAACATTCTATCCACGGTGGTCTGGGTGATGCTATAGCACAGGTCTTAGCCCATCATCTACCAACACCAATGCAATATGTAGCTGTTAGAGATACATTTGGAGAAAGCGGTAAAGCTGACGAACTTTTGAAAAAATTCGGCCTCGAAACAGATAATATTATTCAGGCTGTGCATAATGTTCTCAAATACAAGCATAGATGAATAAAGGTTTCCTTAGAGAAATACTTGGAAAAATAAAAAATGTCAATGTTCTGGAAGAAGTAAAAGATCCAAAAAGTGTATTTGAATACTTGAAATTATCTGTCGAACTGAAAAAAGAAATTGACAAAAACAAAATTCTGGAGCAAAAAGACAGACTCTTTGACCCGGAGCTAGATATAGAGGAGAGAAAAAAACTTCTTATCCAGCTAGCCTCGGTCGATGAGCTAGAAGCATACCAGATACTTGAAAAATTTTCATCTGATCTGCTTGCTGACCAGGTCAGTGACTTTGTCAAAATTGCTCTGCAAGAGAGCCGCGCTCTCTTGCAGAGCACCCTTCTGGGGGAACCTACAGTGCTAATAACTTCAGGCCTTGGAGGTAAAGAGGATAAACTCAGATATTTTATTATTCTTTTTGCCAAAGAAAAAAAGCCTTTCACACTGACACAGAAACAAATTATAGAAAAAGAAGCAAATTTTATTGCTGAGGAAAACAATTGCATTATCGAAAAATTAGATATACACGATTATCTAGTTATCATCACCATGCTGATTCCTTATACAACGCTACCTACTGATATCCTGGAAAACCTTGTGGAAAACATAAACTATCTTGGCGACTTCCTGTGCAAAGACTATGTGCTGCGCAACGACCGTACACTAACAACCAGGGAAAGCAAACAACTAGTTGACAAAATTTATTCTGGTGAACTAAAAACATCCCAGATTGATTCATTTATCGAAGACCTTGGACTAGCACGTGATGATGAAAACATTTAAACTAAAACTTCCAAACATGAAAAAAAATCTTTTTCTGGTCATCCTTTTTTTTCTGAGCCTAAATAGTGCCTTTCCCCAGTCAATCATAGATACAACTGTGGATTATGATTTTTACCAGCTTGGTCGACACTTTAAATACCACACTATGAGACAGGGAGAGTCCCTGCTGGCTCTTGCCCGTGTATACCGCATTCCTCTTGACCAGCTCATAGCCTACAATATACTGAGTGAAAAAGTAAAACCTGGGACTGGTATCAAAGTGCCAATTGTTGATGATAATTTCAGACCTAAACCTCTGATAGATACCATTGTATGCTGTCTGCATAAGGTCCGCAAGAACGAATCACTTTATTCTATTGCCGAGTCTTATGGAGTCACACCAGAACTATTATTGGAATTTAATCCATCTGTCAAAGAAAAAGGGCTAAAAAAACGTCATTATATACGTATTCCTGAAATAAAGACACCAAAAGACATCGAAGATGACTTTTTTATCTATCACTTTGTGCGCAAAGGAGAAACGCCACATCTGGTTGCTCTTTACTACAATATACCTGTCGAAGACCTGAAGGAGTTCAATCCAGAGGAACAATTCAGTTTCGGACACGTTGTGGCTGTGCCCAAAAAACATTATAATCCAAACCAGGTCAGCATATTACGGGCAGATTATTTAGAGCTACCTGATCTGACCGGTCTGGATGAACTAGAAATATTGCAGCCTGCTAACCCTCCATGCAAACACTATCAGTACAACCCAGATAGCGTATTTAATATAGCCCTGCTTTTACCTTTGTTTATAAACGAAAATCAGGCCCAGCTCAATGATGCTTCGGGACACAACTTCCGGTTGTTTGACAAGACAGGTATTTTTTACGAGTACTTATTCGGCACATTTGTAGCAGTGGATGAGCTTAGGCAGCTCGGAATAAATATTCATCTGCATATTTACGATACACGTCGGGATTCTATTCGTCTGAAAAATATTCTCTCACGTCCAGAATTTAAAGATATAGACCTGGTCATAGGACCAGTTTATTCTTATAATTACAATATTGTCAAGGACTTTTCGTATCAATATCATGTAAACTTTGTATCACCTCTCTCACGTAATGAACAGACGCTCGCACACAACCCATTTGTGTTTATGGTTAATCCATCGGATAAAATACTAATGCGACGCGTTGCACAGTTCATAGCCCCATCGGCCGACACAGTCCAGACTATCATACTCACAGAATACGGCAATGCTGAACAACAGGAAGATGCACAGGCTTTGACAAAATATCTTAAACAAATGGCATGGGAGACACTGGCCCTGGATAGTGTTAACCTTTCGTCAGTAAGTTATAATCCCACAAGACAGCTGGATACAAACTTTTTTAGCTTGCAGAAAACCAACTATGTTATTATCCCTAGTAAAAATGAGGTTTTTGTTAATGGTGCACTGAATCAGCTTAATGCCATAAAAAATGTGTATGATTACAGGATAACAGTCATTGGTATGCCTAATTGGGAAAATTTCAGGAACTTTGATCTCAAATGGTTTCTTACCCTCAACATCCACTACCCTTCTGCCTTTTATGTGGATAAGGATGATTATAATGTGCGTCAGTTCAGGGACAAATACCTGGCTACCTTTAATCAGCTACCTGGCTATTACAGCTATCTGGGGTATGACATTACCACATATTTTGTCCACGCACTGCGGCAATATGGCAAGACTTTCCAGTACTGTATCTCACCCCTGGACATGGAGCCAAATCCGCGCGGTATTTTCATAAACTTTGATTTCAAACGCATGGATCCATACAGCGGTTTTGAAAATAACGCTGTGTTTATGCTTTATTACGACCAGGAACTGCGCATGCACAAAATCGAGAATCTGGGACAATAGTTCAAAAGAGCATTATAATCTTAAAACGCGGATTTGAATAAATTTTATTACTCGAATAATTAAAGTCCCACAGCACCAGGTAATTAATCATTCCTTTACGCCCTATAGTCTGCCGGTAGCCTATACCTGCCAGATAACTATCTGTCCAATAGGGTTGAGTCAGATAACTAAAATTTGCCCTTAACTTTTCGTATTCAGCATGAAGCACCACAAAAGAAAAGGGGAAAGCCTCTAGAAAAATGCTTCCTCCCACGACATTGCCACGTGTGTTGTAAAATTTATCCTGGGTGTAAATATAGGTAATACTCACACCCGGCAGTAAATACGACGTTAGATAATGCCCAACAGCTGGAGCTATCTTTATCATGGTATTGGTGCCAAGCTGAAGGCCCAGATCCCCGCCAAAGACAAACATTGACCCGCTCTGTGTTGTATCTTTTTTGGTTGATGTGTGCCCCATTTCCTTTGCTTCATAATCCTCAAACTGTGCCCAGGTAACAGTGGCTATCAATATTAAATATATGAGCAAAATTGTTTTTCGCATTGTTAGATATTTGTTTCATTACCGTATGCAAATTTGCTTGAAAAATTCTGGATAAACAATCAGGACCTTGACAAATGTGTGTTAGACTTATGGAGCTCGTGTGCCAAGTGTGGTAATTACACTTTCACTTATTCTGATAAACAGCAGGTGCTATTTTGCAGCATATTTTCTACGTGCATGGATAATATGCTTTTCCACAAACGAACAAATCTTTACTGAAATATTCATGTAGAAATTAAACAGTTTTAAGCACAAAAGCAAAAAGCTAGGATAATCAGATAGTGAAAATAACTATTTAATACACAAGCTTTTACTCAACCCTTGTAATATGTGCGCCAATAGAGCTAAGGCGTTGCTCGAGATTTTCATAGCCACGGTCTATCTGATCTATATTGTCGATAACACTGCGTCCTTCGGCAGAAAGGGCTGCTATAAGCAATGCCACACCTGCACGGATGTCAGGAGAAGTCATCTTTGTGCCGCGCAGGTTATGCTTGTGGTCCAGGCCAATAACAGTGGCACGATGTGGATCGCACAGTATTATTTGTGCGCCCATGTCAATGAGTTTGTCCACAAAGAACAGCCTGCTCTCGAACATTTTCTGGTGGATAAGCACGCTTCCACGAGCCTGGGTAGCCACAACCAACAGTATGCTTAGCAAGTCTGGAGAGACACCAGGCCACGGTGCATCTGCTATTGTCATGATCGACCCATCGATAAATGTTTCTATTTCATAGTGGTCCTGCTCTGGTATTATTATATCATCGCCGTCACGGATTATTTCAATGCCCAGACGCTTGAAAGTGCGTGGTATCATACCCAGATGGTCATAAGCTACATTTTTTATTTTCAGCTCTGATCCTGTGATAGCTGCCAGGCCTATGAAACTGCCTATCTCTATCATATCTGGCAGCAAGGTATGCTCTGTTCCCCCCAGACTGTCCACACCTTCTATTGTTATCATGTTTGAGCCAATACCAGATATTTTAGCACCCATCTTTACGAGCATTCTCGAGAGCTGCTGAATGTATGGCTCGCAAGCAGCATTATATATAACAGTTTTCCCCTTTGCCAGGGTAGCGGCCATTACAACATTTCCTGTACCTGTTACAGAGGCTTCGTCCAGCAACATGTATGTTCCTGCGAGCCCTGGAGCTTTTAATGTGAAAGTGTTGATATTCCTGAGGTATTCGAACTCAGCCCCCAGCTTGGTCAGGCCATAGATATGTGTATCTATTCTCCGGCGTCCAATTTTATCTCCACCAGGTTTGGGTAGACGTACAAAGCCAAAACGTGCCAGCATTGGGCCTAATAAAAGCACAGAGCCTCGCAGCCTGGTTACCTTGTCAAAAAATTCTCCAGTCTCCATATAATCGAGGTTAACATCCTTAGCACGAAAGCTATATGATCCTTTTTTAATTTTTCGAACCTCCACACCAAGGCTCATCAGAATGTCTATCATGCGCATAATGTCCAGTATCTCAGGTATATTGTGGATAATAACCTCCTCCTGTGTCAGTAGTGTAGCTGCTATGACTTGTAGTGCTTCGTTTTTAGCGCCCTGTGGAATAAGTGTACCGCTTAGTTTGTATCCGCCATCTATTATGAATTTTGCCATTGTCCTGCCTTTTTTATTCCAAATTTATAAAGACCAATGTGGGTATAAAAAATTTTTTTAACATATTGATTAAAAAAATAAATTTACAAAAACAAAAATATTTCTGTTATGAGACGTTTTCTTTTACTCTTCACGCTTATACGATTGTTGGTCAGTGGTTTTGCCCAGACAGATACCTTGAGCCTGAATGATATTCTCTCTGGGAAATTTTCTCCCCAGTATGTCTGGGGCATAGAATCTATGAATGACGGCGAGCATTATACTGCTATGGATTTTTCACATGGCCAGTCTCTGGTTAAATATTCTTACCGCACGGGAAAAGCTGTTGATACACTTCTGAATTTCAGCAAATTAAATATTGGATGGGTTTCGACTAATTATACTTTTAGTAATGATGAATCTAAGATTCTTTTCTATACTAAGGCAAAGTATATTTATCGTCGCTCTTTCACAGCCAATTTCTATGTATATGATTTTAATGAGAAAAAATTAATCCCTGTCTCTGACACACCACAGCGTATAGCCACACTCTCCCCTGATGGCAACAAAGTAGCATTTATGCGTGATAACAATTTGTTTATCAAGGATCTAATAACAGGAAAAGAAAAACAAATTACATTCGATGGTAAGAAGAACAATATTATCAATGGTGCTCCAGACTGGGTATACGAAGAAGAATTTTCTTTCAACAGAGCTTATGAATGGTCTTCAGATGGAAAGTATCTGGCTTACATGAAATTTGATGAATCCAAGGTCAAGACTTACACGCTAAAATTCTACCCTTCTGATTATCGCAAGCCATATCCAGAGATTTACACATACAAATATCCAAAAGCTGGCGAAGAAAATTCAAAGGTTACAGTCCACATCTATAACCTCTTGACAGGCAAGACGCTGAAAGTACAGATAGATCAGCCTTATGAATACATACCACGTATTAAATGGCGTCCTGATAGCCGTTATCTAGCAATAGAGGTAATGAACCGCCACCAGGATACCCTCAAGCTGCTTTATGCTGATCCCCAGACAGGTAAGTCTTTTGCAGCGTTTATGGAAACAAACAAATATTATATAGAAGACGGCTTTTATGACAACCTGCGCTTCTTGCCTGATGGTCACATCCTGGCTCTCAGCGAACGTGATGGCTGGCGTCATTTCTATCTCTACGACTGGGAGGGCAATTTTATCAAGCAGCTTACAAAAGGACAATGGGATGTGATAGACTTCGTAAGTTATGACGCCAGGCACAAGACCCTTTATTACCAGGCAGCCAGAATCAAACCGATAAACCGGCAGGTTTATGCCCTTAATATTCGTAGCAGCCGCCAGCGTGTGGTTGCTGGCAAGCAAGGTTCTAATAGTGTTGAGTTTAGTAAATCATACAAATATTACTTGCTAACACACTCTAGCGCTACGACGCCTCCATATTTTGCTATATACGACAACAAAGGACGTGTGATCAGGGAAATTATTGACAATCACGAGCTCATGGACAAAATCAACAAATATGGAGGCGTCCACAAAACATTTTTCACCTTCAAGACAGGCGAAGGTGTGGAACTGTGGGCATACCGTATCGTTCCACCAGACTTTGACCCAAACAAAAAATATCCTGCAATTGTAATGCAATACAGTGGGCCTAATTCACAAACTGTGCTAAACTCATGGCGCTTTGGGTGGGCTAACTATCTAGCATCACAGGGCTTTGTGGTCTTTGGTGTTGACACGAGAGGAACTGGTGCACGTGGTGAACATTTCCGCAAAATTACATATTTGCAGCTTGGTAATTATGAAAGCAAAGACCTGTCAGAAGCAGGAAAATACTTTTCTTCACTGCCATACATTGACGGAGAACACATAGGATTGTGGGGATGGAGCTATGGTGGTTTTATGGTGCTCTCTACCTTGACACGTTATCCTGGTGTTTATAACACAGGTGTGGCGGTTGCTCCTGTAGCGAGCTGGCGTTATTATGATAATATTTACACAGAGCGTTATATGCGCACACCACAGGAAAACCCTGATGGTTATGACAAAAATTCTCCTATTACTTATGCCGAAAACCTCAAAGACCATCTCTTGATTATTCATGGTCTGGCTGATGATAATGTACATCCAGAAAACACATTCCAGTTCGTGACACATCTTGTCAATGCTGGCAAACAATTCAAAATGTTCATCTATCCAAACAAAAACCATGGCCTGCCAGGCACATACAAGCATCTGTACCGCATGAAGACAGACTTTTTCAAAAAACACCTCATGCAATAACATCTCGTTGTACAAAAAATCCCCGCACTATTCAGTGCGGGGATTTTTTGTACTTGAGGTAAACATAAACGACGTTGTTAAACTAAAACAATGAAGTCCTATCTCTCTAATTATTAGACACACTCTATATTTTTAAGCTGACAACAGCTGTAATAAGCCGGTAGCACACGTAAAGAAAAGATTGATAAAGATTTAACTATCTTGTCTGGAATCTTCATCCTTCTGTGTGTTAGTGTCATTATCCTCATCCTGGTTGTCCTGTTCTTGTTTCTTTTTTTGCTCAATCTTGAGTGGTACTGGCTCTGTTTTCTTGGCTATTTGCTCTTTCATTATTGTAATGAAGTCTTTATACTGATCCATATCGATTGGTTCTGGCTCACTTTGTCGATCCCATGTAACACGCATACCTATGACCAGAATATCGTCAACCTGTTCATAAGTCTCGCCCATCCAATTGCGCAAAGCATTATAAAGACTTTCTTTCTGCTCATCAATAGGTAGATCGCTTATAGCCACCAGTAATTTACGCAGGCGGGAGAGGCGGAACTTCTTTCCTTTAGAGCTCCCAAACTGAGAAGCATAACCATCTGAGAATGAATAAATCATATCATTTTTCTCCACGTCATACACCACGGTATGGAAACTATCCTTGACATCCTCGAAAATACCAATAGGCATCCTGTCTGGCTTGAGCTCTATGAGAGTGTCTTTGCGAACAATAAGCAGAGGGTTAAATGCACCTGAGAATTGGAGTCTGAGTGTCTTCTCATTAAGGATATACAAGGCTATGTCCATACCATCCTTTGTCTCTTCTATCTTACCGGTCTGGTGTAAAGACTCAATTACCCTGTCACGCAGTGTGTCCAGAATCTTACCTGCCACAAGGTTATCTCTGTAAACAAAGGTAATTTCTTCGAGCAAGGCTGTTCCGAGCATTGACATAAATGCACCTGGTACGCCGTGGCCTGTACAATCTGCAGCTACGACTATTATGTTGTCACCTACTTTCTTGAACCAGTAAAAGTCACCAGAAACAATATCGCGTGGGAGATAGAGAATGAAGAACTCAGGTAGATAAGATTTTATCTGACTTATAGGCGGCAGAATTGCAGCCTGTATTTTCTTAGCGTAATAAATGCTATCCATTATCTCCTGCTTCTGGCGTGCAATCTCATCTCTTTGACGGCGTGCTACGTCCCTCTGTCGTGCCAACTCATCACGTTGTGCAATAATCTCTTCTTGCTGCTGTTCGAGCTCTATGTTTTTCTGTTCGAGCTCGACTTTTTGCATTTCAATCTCATGTGTCCTCTGCTCAACCATTCTCTCGAGCAGCTCGTTACGTTTGCGCAGGTTATATTCACGCCACTTGATAAAGGCATAAATCATTGCCAGGAACAGGACTATCATGAGGATAATAAACCATGTCTTCTGCCACAAAGGCTTCATGATTTCAAATTTCACACTTTTGTAATAGCTCCATATACCATCCTTGCCTTTTGCCCTGTATGAAAATTCATAGGATCCAGGTGGCAGGTTCTGGAATGTAGCCCTATAAGAGTGGCCTTTCCAGCCAGGGAAATTCTTGGAGCGTAAGCCCCGCAGATAATAATCATACACTAGAGACTCTTCGTTACGGAACGACAGGCCAGTCAGTTCAAAGGTCAGGTTGTTCTCACGGAATTTGAGATAATGTGGCAGATTATAAACCAGCTCACCGTTAAGATAAATAGATTCTATCTGACAATTTGGAGCAAACTTTCGCACCTGTTTTTTCTTAATATCATACGTGGCAATGCCATGCAATGTCCCTATCCACAGTAATCCTTTAGCGTCAAGGCGCATACCGTCAAAGGCTATCTCATTGCCTGGCAATCCGTCATTAGCATCTATTGTGAACTCCACTTTTTTGTTGCGCAGGTTGAGGTAGCTAAAGCCTTTGTTGGTACCAACCCATAGATAGCCTGGTTCACCAGCAGGTTCGATAGCAGTGACATAATTATTAAGCAGTTCCAGATCATTCAAGAGCCTGAAATTACCTGCGTAAAAGACACCAAGGCCAGCCTCTGTACCAATATAGAGAGTATCATTAATAACTTTCAATGTCCAGACAGTGTGGTGAATATCTTTTAGGACTTTGAAGCGCTGCCCGTTAAAGTATATAATAGCGGAATTGTTACCTCCAATCACAAGCCCATCATATTCTACAAGCTGGTAAACAAATGTTGTCAACGGACTCTCCAGTTTCTGTACTTCACTATCAAAATTTTTGAGATAATAGATAAAATCATTTGATCCTGTCAGGATAAAGATTTCGTTTTTGGACGAAACAAAGACCTTATAAACCTGTGGTAGCTCATAAGGCAGTTTTTTATGCTTGATAATATGCAGATCATCAGGGCTGACAAGATATATATCTGATGTTGAAGCTATTAAAATATTTCCATCTGGTGAGAGACCCACAGCATAAGGTTTTTCGTTATGATCCAGTGTTTGTGAAAAATTAATCAGAGAATCACCAAGCCAGTATAGGCTATTAGTAAAAGCTATCCACAGATGGTTGTATTTGTCATAAGCCAGTGAGTGGACATAATACTTCAGCTTGTCCGGGTAGATTATTCTCAGGCTCTTATTTGTAAGTTTCTGTATACCACCTGAGTAACCAAACCAGTAGTTTCCTTCATTATCTGTGTAGAAGCTAAGAATTTTTTGTCCAGACAAACCTATGTGCTTATCGTAAATAATAGGAGATTGACGCAGGGAGAACAGCTGATAGGCCCTGAAATTACTTATTAACCAGATAGCTCCATCCTGTGTCTGGATTATCCTTGAGATAATATCATTTCCGATTTTCAGCTCTTTATTAACACGGCGTCCTATATCCCCTTTGCTGATATTAAATGGATTGCTATTATAAAAGACTCCTTTATTGCCAGTCATCCAGATGTTCTGGTCTTCGTCTATATAAATGTCATAGAAAATATCCGGTGAAATTCTCCTGGGATTAGCAAATGTGGTATCAATAACGTATAAACCTTTGTTTGTAGCAATTAGATAACTTGACGGAAAATCAAGATATTCAACAGAATACACCTTGAGAGGAAACTTCTTTAGCTTATAATTCAAGTCTAGCTCAGAGCTATCATGCTTGAGAATTACAGTACCAAAGTCGCCGTAAAACCATTTATTATTAAACTTATCTATATAAATGTGCCGAAAAGCCTTGCCTGTGTATATAGAGTCAAAGCGGTGATTACGAAATGCACTAATACCGTGAAAGGTAGCAAAGTATAGAGTACTGTTTTCTTTATCCTGGTCAATATCAAATACCTCGTTACTGAGCAGGCCATCTTCGGTGGTAAATGTGAGCATCTTACGGCCATTATAACGAACCGCACCACCCAGTGTAGCAAACCAGATATAACCATCTTTATCCTGGTAAATATCCATAATGTCTTCCTGGGGAAGACCCTGGTCTGTACCATAAAATACAAATGGAAAGATGCCAATGTTGTAAGCCTGATGCAGGGCAATGAGGTATTTCTCCACAGATTTAAACGGCATACCTGTCTGCATCTTGAAATAAGTATCCAGCATGTCATATTTCTCAGCAAACTCAAAGAACTCAAGTATTTTCTGTCTAAGCTTAGGCTGATTACGTTTGATTGCCCAACCAACTTTCTGAATATCTCCAATGATGAATTTAGCCTCCAGATTCGGGTAATCTGAAATGTTGTATATAAAGCTCTGCAAAGTATAATCAGCCTTACCAGAGGCCACCTCCTCCATGAGTTTCTCGGCAGGTGCATAATAATAATTCGTTATACCATTATCAATGAGTGCTTGCTCATAAGATGAACCTTTGGCCGTGACACCACGTAGTTTTTTCAGGTCTGCTATATTGGTTATACGTGTGTCTTTGCGGGCAACAACGACCTTAGCAAGAGGTACATATCCAATAATATCGACCTTATTGAGACGCCATGGCACTGGCGCCAGCAGATCGCACACTACATCCACCTTTTTCATAAATTCAGGAGTGTAGCTGCTATCCTTTACAATTTTACCCTCACTATCCTCGAAATATGTGGCCAGGTCAGGCGCAATAACTATCTGTAAATCCAGGCCCAGGTAATTAGCAAACTCTTCGGCCAGATATTGTGAAAATTGTTTCTTACCAGTTGGATGATAAATCATTTCACGATCTCTGAGGGCAATAATAATCTTACCCGAAGCCTTTATCTCGTCCAGGTCTCGGCCTGTAGTCTGTGCCTGAGCATAAGAATTGATAATGTCCAGATAAGTCTTGTAATCAATGTTATAATGCTGGAGAAAGAGCCTATCCAGCTTACCATTACCCTTGATTGTCTCGTAAAAATTATTTATCTCACGCTGAAGTTGCCTGTTACCTTTTTGTACAGCCCAGCCTACCCGAAAAGGTTTACCAACCGGGAAAGCAAGACGGGCCTCTGGATGATTACGAACATATTTAAGCGCAAGATAAGATACTGCCACGAAACCATCCACCTTTCCTTGCTGCATCAATTGTTGTGATTCTTCCTCACTCTTGGTTAGCACCACCTTTATACCGCCGCCAATCTGCTGGTTTATCCGTTCAATATCTTTCTGATAACTAGAATTGGATAGCAAGGCTATGCGGAGACCTCTCAGATCTTTGTAAGATTTTATATCAGAACTACTTAACTCTAAGGTAAGCACTTCTTCAGGCAGAATCATCCGGAATAAATAATTCCATGAAAAACCCTTGCGCACTACGAGCAGATCGCTAACATACATTATACCAGCATAGTCAAAGAGCTTTTTTCGCCACTCATAGACATAGATTGTTCCGCAAATAAAATCAGCCTTACGCAAAGCATCTGGTGTGTATGAAATATTAGGATTTGTCTCCAGGTCTGGAGGAATCTTACCATTAATTGAGAAATTCTGCTGCCAGGTGGTCTTCACAGGCTTTAGCCTCACATTAAGGAAACGGGCGAACTCTTCGGCTATATAACGGTTAATGCTATTGTACGAGCTCTCGGTAAATGCAACGTATATTACACCGCTACGTTTTATATCGTCCAGGCTTCGTGCCCAGATATTTAAGGACAGGATTATTAGTAGCAGAAAGGCGGCAAATCTCTTCATACTCAAATTCTTTACTCAGATAAACAATTTCTGTGCCCAATTATTTAACAAAAATAACTGCTTTTTCTCATATTTTTACCCTTAACAAAGACTATTTTTGCAAAAAAAACTTAGAAAGTCGTGATACCAAACATAGAAGGTTACATCGCTTTGATAATTGTACTGGCACTGGGATTGTTGCTGGGCAAAATTAAATTCATGGGTACATCACTTGATGTGGCTGCAATATTATTCATTGCCATATTCCTCGGCTACATGGGCATAAAAATACCTGAAGATTTCCTCAAGCTAGGTCTGGTGCTATTTATTTTCATTGTTGGCATGCAGTCAGGTCCCGGCTTTATAGAGAGTTTTAAACGTGAAGGCAGACAAATGCTTATGCTTACATCCATTATCCTGATAATCACTGCACTGGCAGCTTTTGCTTTTTACAAAGCTTTTCACTTAGATAGAGCAATAAATATAGGCATTTTCACAGGAGCTGTGACCAGCACACCAGGTCTGGCTGTCGGCATAGAGGCCACAGGATCACCTAAGGCATCAATTGGCTATGGTATTGCATATCCCATCGGGCTCTTTGGATTAATAATCTTGCTAAACGCCTTACCCCGGATGTTTAAAGTGGACCTGGACTTGGAAAAACAGCGCTACCAGGATCAAATCCTGCATGATTATCCGCCTACTTTTGGACAGAATTTCCGAATAGACAACCCCAATCTTGAGGGCAAAAGTCTCAGAGAATTACAAATCAGAGAAATAACAGGTGGTGTCATTTCCCGTGTCAAACATGGTGACCAGACCTTCACTCCCACAGCAGACACCATATTACACAAAGGCGATATAATCAGATTCGTTGGTACTGAGCAGAGCCAGAAAAAGGCATCATTACTGTTCGGACAGCCAGTAGACCAAACCATCACCCTCCCTGGATCTTATGATATCCGCTGGATGCTGGTAACGAACCGGGAGGTTGTCAACAAAAAGTTCAAAGAACTGCGTCTTTCAGATAAGTATAACATACGCATCATCAAAATCAGGCGTGCTGGTATTGAGATTATACCCAATGCCAACAGCACTTTCAAATTCGGTGATAAAATTTTGGTGGGTGGTACAAAAACAGACCTCGATAATGTAGCACAGATAATAGGCGATGACATGAAAAAACTTTCAGAAGTTGACTTTGTGCCACTATTCCTTGGTTTGCTCTTTGGTGTGCTTCTGGCAAATATCCAGATACCTCTTGGACAAATAAAACTCAAGCTTGGTATTACCGGCGGCGCACTTCTTAGTGGATTAATACTCAGTAGTATAGGAAAAACAGGACCTATCCTCTGGACAGTTCCTGCTAATGGCGGCAATATACTCAAAAAACTGGCACTGCTTATGTTTATAGCTGTAGTTGGTACAGATGCGGGAGCACATGTCACAGATATTTTTTCTCCCAGTGGACTTATATTGTTGCTCGAAGCTGTAGTGCTTATTGTGGTTGCTGTTATGACAGGCACACTTATTGGCCGGAAAGTTTTTAAAATAAACTTTTTATCTTTACTGGGACTATTGACTGGTGCGCTTACAAGTACAGCTGCTCTGGGCATTATACAAGAAAAAAATAACTGTAGCGCAATATCTGTGGCTTATGCAGCTACTTACCCGTTTGCTCTTGTTATGGTAATTATTCTGGTGCAGCTAATGTCAATACTGTAAAATTTCCTGAACTTATGAAAATATTTTCCATTGCTTATTGGCCTAATATTGAATATCTTGCACACATTATTAGAGAAAAAGAAATTCTGATCGAAAAACACGAAAACTTTATAAAACAAACATATCGCAATCGTTGCGTAATACTCTCACCTGCTGGCCCACAAAACTTGATTGTTCCCGTGCTGGGCGGCCGCTCCCGTAACAAAAAAACTATTACTGAGATAGCCATAGACTATTCCAAGCACTGGGTCTCAAATCACCTTAATTCTATCAAAACAGCCTATGGCTCAGCACCGTTTTTTGACTTTTTCTTCGATGAAGTAAAACAGGTGCTCAGTCAAAAACCACAAACACTGTTCGAACTCGCTATGGCTACATTGAAAGCAAGCCTCAGAATGCTTAGATCAGACGTAAAAATCACATTCACAGACAGTTTCGAAAAAAAATACACACATAAGATAAAAGACTTGCGCACAGGTGTCAGCCCTAAAGTCCGATCACAGCTAGAATTTCCATCTTATCCCCAGGTCTTCGAGGACAGGTTTGGCTTTGTGCCAAACCTGTCCGTACTGGACCTTGTCTTTAACCTGGGGAATGAGGCTTTTTCTTATCTTAAAAGCATCAAAATGTAAAGGCGCGCATCTTTGACCTCTGACGGAAATATGACCCGAGCAAAAAACGGAACCACCAGTTGTCTGATCCCATATAACGGCGCACAGCCTTGAAACGGCTCTCATACGGATGCAGGCTAAAATCACGCAATGCCAGCCTATACCCCAGGGCTTGCTGAAGCTCCTTTGTATATCGGGCACGGACACCATGGTTATGCAAAAAGCGCATCAGTTTCATGGCTATATTCAGACTGTCCATCTCTATAAAGCGCCACAGGGCAGTCTGGACACATTTGCCATTAAATGAAATGATCATTTGATACAGATCAGGCTTTTCGAGACCAAACTTTTGCAACTGTCTGGACCTGTAAAAATGCGTTATAGCCATCAGACCATCAAAGCAGCGCTCATAATCATGGTCTTTGTAAGCTTCAGAGACATCATTATACAGCAGCCGGTAAGTGACCAGAGGACTTATTTTGTTCAATAGCTCCACGACAGTGTCCACAGGCAAAGGACATAGCTCATTATTTTTTCTTAGAATTTCTGCTAGCTTTTGATCAGCCTGCAAAAAGTTTCTACTCATTATCAATGTATGCACTTGCTTCAATACCCGAAAAAATAATGCATGCACCCTTACACAATTTTTACTAATCCGTGCCAGGCAGTTGTGTAGCTCCTTCATAATGAGCGAATCATTGCTCATGTTGTGTTTCAAGATTAATCTCTCAACATCAGTAATTCGTGAAGCATCCAGACTATCAACGGAAAGCAAATGCAGGATATATGCACGCTCTATACGATAGGACAACCTAGAGAGCGTGTCTGGCAGGAGTCTCTTTAGGTAATTATTTGATTGTAAATTTATTAACTGCTCTTTAGCCAGGGAATATTGATGTGTGGATATATAGCTTTGAATCTTTTTTATCTCTTCTGTGACAAGCAATCTAAGTAATGAATCCCTGAGATGATAGAATCTCTGTGTTTCCTGGATATTATATTTATCGATAAATTTTTCTATACCTGCAATTTTCTCAAGCACCATACTCAGGTTTTTCTCCCTTACTGTGTTCTCAAGTCTCTGTATTAATATATCCAGATTTACCCTGTAAATATGCGTTCTGAGAGAATCCAGAATCAGAGGACAAGTCTGATCAGAAAATATTTCACACAAAGCAGAAAAATTATCCAGCACATTTATGAGTGTGGCAATATCAACCTTATCTACGCCCTCATTTACAAAGCCTTTAATAATTCTCTGTATTCTGGTCTTCTGCCGTTGAAGATCCACGCTGTCCATATACCACGAATAATTGGACATCAAATGTGTGATGAGCTGGATATAGTCAAGCGCAGAATCATATTGTCCTTTCTCGTAAAGTGCCTCTATGTGGGATAAATATCTATTTTGTTTTTTTATCAAAACACTATCCATCAGAGAATTATATTCCCTGTTTCCCTGTGGATAAAGCATGAGTAATGTATCTAATCTTGTTGCATAGACAAAAGCCAGGTCAATGAGGCCCTGGGCATAAAAACGCTTTATCCATCTATCATATACTTCACATATTTTGCCAGAAAGACGGACAGCTTTGGAATACTGGTTTGAGGATATATTTGGATAGACTTTTACCAGACAATGATATGCTTGATCATAATCCTGCTCCGAAATATAAAAACCAGACTTTACAAGTATAGCCTGGGAATTATTAGGATCAAATCTTTTTGCCTGATTAAGAAAGAGTAATGCCTCCTCTGGACTGTCCCACTCCAGCAACAGAGTAGCAATCTGAACAAAAGAATTAGAATACAAATAACGTTCTCTAGGACTAAAATCCTCGGCTCGTGCATTTAACATAATAACAGCCGAATGGGACACACTTTCGTCTTTCCACGAACAGTCATGGCTCTCCAGAACATTGATAACCAGATCTATATTTGACGAAAAATTATCCGAACCTTGTGAAAATACTTCAACAAAGACCACAGAAAATAAAATAGTAAAAAAAACACGCATCCACAGATGGTTTAATTTCTTTCTCTTTCTAATAAAGCAAAAACTATTCTTTTTTATCCATCTGTGCCAGTGAAATAAACCTCATAAAAGCATAAATCTTCCGTATAGAAGAAAAAGGAAGGCTTTTTAACAAAAACATCATTGGTCTAAACAATGTGTAGATGATCTTACCCCTGGGACTCAGACACACCTTAATTTTCACATATAGCCTTGAGTAAAACATTTTTTCCTCCAGCCATTGCTGGACATTGCTCTGATGCTCAAGACTGCGCAGGCCATAAATAATCATCCGCACTCCTCTGTCTTGTAGAAAGATCTCACTGAGGCGATAATTAACAAAATAAGCCGCTCCTTTACGTTTTGCTCTTTCCACAATATGAATTGTCCGCACCTGAACCTGATCCCCAGCCACATACAGCAGCACATAGCCCAGACTCTGTCCTTCCCTGTCTTTCAGTAACCACCATTGATACTCCACGGGCAATGACCGGACATGCTGTCCCACTTCTTCTGCATTCTTCTTCTGGGCAAAAGCCAGCCTGTTATCAACGCTTATTACACTCCTGACAATCTGCCCGATATCCCTCGTCTGTTCAAAAACAAAATTTTTATGCCCACTGCGAATATATGTACGCACACGGCTTTGATAATCCTCTATGGGATGGAACTCAGTAAGAACCACATACCACAGGTGCATGGGCCTTGCACTCAACTGCTCCACCCACCTGGCCATCAGTGCCCCTGTTTCACGCAATAATGCCCCGATAGCCTCACACGACAGAGACAATGGCTTTACAAGCTGGGGTTGAAGTATTTTGCCATATAGCAGATAAAATGTATTACCCTGTATTTCAAATTCTCTGATCACTACTTGAAAATTAACGTTTAGGGACAGGCGCACTTTCAGCCTTATACTAACCTCTGGTACACACTAAATCATAAAAATCCTTCCATGGAGCCCCACGTCTCCTTGACAATCAATATCACAGACATACTAAATTGTAATAAATTTTCGAAACTTCACCTATTCATGTGACTTTTTTTCGTTTCCAAGCAATGCTTTTGCCTATCTTGCAGCAGTTATGTCTTTTTCCTGTGGCTCACAACCGGCTATCAGCAGTATACTGATCA
>JALVRO010000050.1 GCA_027031265.1 Bacteroidales bacterium
GCTTTTGGCATGGCAATGCTTCAGCAGATAAAGTCCACGTTAATAAAAAATAAGTGGCTCAGTCAAAGGGAAATAGATGAGGGAGTGGCTATGGTTCAGCTATATCCTGGGCCTCTGATGTATAATCTTTCTATTTATTGCTCATACAAGCTCAAAGGATTCTGGGGAAGCCTGCTATCGTCATTTTTCTTTATCCTGCCTTCTTATGTTTTGATGGTGGTTTTGTCGTGGTTGTATTTTGCTTACGGAAGTGTGGCATGGGTAAAACCTATTTTTTTAGCCCTTGATGCGATGGTAGTTGGTATCGTGTTTCATATTTTCCTTGGTTTTGGTAAGCGTTATGTAAACAGTGCAGTAACGGGTGTAATAGCAGGGACTGCTTTTTTGTTACTATTGTACCATGTAAATGGTTTGATTATCATAGCTATAGCTATAATTTTAGAATACGTTTTGGGCATATTTTTCAAGGACAGGAAGCAGGAGCAAGCTAAAGAGCAAGATACTGTAAGGACAGTTTTACCAGGTAGTCTAAGTAGCCGATTGGTTGGGATTATAGTTACAGGTGTCGTGTTTGTTGGTATAATTATATGGGGTCTGGTCGATCATTCGCAAAATGCACAATTATCTTTTTCAATGTTTAAGATAGGCGCTGTGGCCTTTGGAAGTGGTTTTACTATAATGCCTCTGCTTCAACAGACAGCTGTATCAACCCATCATTGGCTAACAATGCGCCAATTTGCTGATGGTATTGCTTTTGGACAGATAACGCCTGGTCCTATTCTGATAACTGCGACTTTTGTTGGGTATAAAGTTGGAGGTTTGACTGGCAGTGCTCTGGCTACATTTGCAATGTTTTTCCCTTCGTTTTTCTACACACTTATAGTTACAGAAATTTATGAGAAAATCAGAACTAAACAATGGATTCAACGTTCTATCCACGCTATAATGTCGGCTTTTACTGGTATGCTTGCATGGGTAGTGCTAAGTCTTGGGCAGGTGAGCCTCGGGAAGACTTTTTTGTTCATCTGGGCTGTTGGAAGTTTTATACTGGTCAGATATTTTAAAATCAATATTTTATGGATTTTTCTCTTTGGAATTTTAGCAAGGCTATTAATGTTTTTTGTGCTTAAATATTAAAAACAGATTAGCTATGGACTGGTTAGTATTTGGCATTTCGCTGGTTGCTTCGTTTATCTTTGCCCTGGGGGGTGTGGGAGCAGCTATTGTGCTGATTCCAGCCCTGGTGTGGCTCGGTGTTCCGATTAATACAGCCAAACCCGTGGGCCTATTTTACAATACTATTAGCCTTACGGGCGCCAGTATACATAATATTCGTAATAAGAGACTGGATTTCAAAGTTGGCACGCCTATTATAATAACTTCGTTATTATTCGCTTCAGCTGGTGCCTACCTGTCGCGATTTGTGCCAGGAAAGATAATACTGTGGTTGTTTATTGGCTTTTTACTTTTTTCTGGGACAATGTTTTTGCTTCATCGCAAACGCCAGGAGCATGAGTATCGCCAGGATAGACCATACCTGGCACTCTCCCTCATTGGTGCCTTTGCAGGCTTGCTTTCTGGCTTGCTGGGAATAGGGGGAGGAAATATTATTTCCCCACTGATGCTTATGCTAGGATTTAACCCAAAGAAAATAACAACTATAACAGCGTTTGTTGTGCCTTTCTCATCATTCACAGCTTTTCTGACATATTGGGCAATGGGTAATGTAAACTGGGAGCTAACGCTGGTGGCCTCTGCAGGTGGTATTATTGGAGCTACGCTGGGTACACACTTTATGCACAGCCGCCTGCATCACGAAACAGTTAAAAAAATTCTTGCAGGTATTCTGCTACTGCTTGCTGTTAAGCTGATTTTCAAGGCTGTTTAACCAAAAAATCCGTTCATGAAGAGACCTATTTATCTGCTTATAGTACTACTCTTCGGAATAGTAGGGGTCTATGGTCAGGATAAGCTGAAGTTTGAATTTAATGGATATATCCAGGTGCAAGGTGTGACCAATTTCGGCGATTATAATAGTTTTATGGTGCGGCGCTTGAAACTATGGGTAAAGTCAGGTCCAGACTTTTCCAAACATTGGTCGTATAAAGTTCAGACAACGCTCTCGAGCCTTAAAGATGAGCATTTTTTTCTGCAGGATGTGATGATTAAGTATTCGGTGGGTACTTT
>JALVRO010000051.1 GCA_027031265.1 Bacteroidales bacterium
AAAGGGAAATCAAATTCACGAGAATGTTTCCATATCCCTGTAAACCATTCTCTTCTTTTTAACTTTAGCGACAATTTCAATATCGTATAAGGACCGTCTTTGACCAAATAAGCACCGATAGCAAATGTTTCGTAACGAAGAGTAGACAGACGCCTCTGAACCTTATCATTCATAATAAACCTGCGAAATAGATTCATCAAATTATAAGCTATCATCACAAAGTTTAAAGCTGCCTCTGTAGCATAGAATTCGTGTAGGTTAAAAGCTTTCAATCCAAAATCGTGTTTTAATTCTTTTATTCTGTTCTCTGCTTCTGCTCTATGCCGATAAAGACGCCATACTTCTGAGGCAGTTAACGTAAGATTGGTTACGTAAGCACTGTAGCGGTATTTACGATAATAGAGCATCTCTTCGCCTGGAAAATCAAGTCGTAACTGTTTTCCCGTGGCTTGCGGTCTTATATCTACATTTTGTCTGACTAAAATTAGACGCCTCGGTTTATCCCAATTTGGTCCTTGGTATAACGTGCTGGCTACCTCAACCCCTTCTGATAACTTAACCCAATTATGTTTTTCTATCAATAAGCGTTTTATGTCTGGATAAAATTTTACTGCAATGATATAATTTAGTGATTTGTTTTCAAGATAATTCAGTATTTCTTTAGAGTAAAAGCCACTGTCTAACCGAATTAGACCTACTTTTATATCCGCAAGATTGGTTAAGGTTTCTTCTAAGAAGCCTACAAAATTATTTGAACTATAGCTATCGCCTGGACGTAACCAAAAGTTGGCTATCATATTTACATCTGACAATATTGCAATTAATGGATGATGTGATGCACGTCCCCTCTTTTGAGGATTATAGCCCTTGCTGGCACCTTCTTGATTACCATATCTTGTAAATATGGTAGAATCAATATCCAAGGTCGCCTCATCCATCTTCAAATTACGGAAAAACCATTGGTAAAAATAGCCAAAAACCGCAGTATTACGTGATAAACTGAATTTTTTGAAAAAACGCTTGTATGTATCCTGTCCTGGATGTCGTTTCCAGCCAAATATCTCTGTCAAAGGATAATCGTGACGCCCTATCTCTGTATGTAAAAAGCGTGTCGCCCCACACCAAACATTAACTATAAAACTTTCTATTATGACTCTGGCACTATAGCCACGATTCGACCCTACTGGCGGTAAATCAGGACAAGAGGCTATTACTGTATCAAATTTGATCCTTTCTAACATATTCTTTAACAAAACCAGTCCACCCCACGGGGTGATTGCTTTGTCTGTAAAATCTATTTTTAATTCCATTTTTAAAGTTTATATCATTGTTAATCAAACTGATACGCTAATTTTTCTCTAATGCTACGCATTAGAAAATTTTTAATATAAAATTAAGATATTCAAACAAATATACTCGCCTTTCTCGTTTTAAGATTTTCTTAACAAAAAACTACAATCTAATACGCTGACTCTCTTTTGATTAGAATTAAAAAAGCTTCTCTATTGATTAATTTGGGTTAAATTTTGCAATCCCAGTGCCATAGCATTGACAGAAGCTGAACCATCGAGTGTCATGTCTAGACCAATGTTATCATTACCTGTGAGATAAATTTTTGAATGGTCATGCCCGCGCAGTGTTATCAGGATTGTGTTGCTGAATTGCATGTGTATCTCTGTGTTGTCAGAGGCTTCGAGCAATGGATTTCGTAAGGTAATGGGGGAAAGAAACACGACTTTGACATTGCCTTTTGTTTCTATAACAGAAAGTTTGCTGATGTGTGGACTGATTAATAGTGTGCTGTCTGAGTTGTTTGTTATGTATAGGTGGCCAGCTATGTCGTCCATATTGTATTTAACATTGCTTTGCCTGGGAAAGGAAATGATATTGCTCTGGCCTTGTTGTATGTATATTGTGCCAGTACCAGATATGGAGAGAGCGTCGAACTGGCCAGGGAAACTGCGTGATGTGTATTTTTCTTTTTCGTGTGGATGCTGTGCCAGGATATCAGTAAAGATTAAACTAAGTAAAGCTGAAAGCAGAATAATTTTTCTTGTCATTGTGGGAAAGATTTAGTTATTGACTGGGAAAACTTATCAAATCAATGTGTTAAAGTCAAGGCATGTTTTGTAAACGGCTAACCTGTGTTTGAAATTTAGCATTTTTCCCGTTCGGCTATTGTAATATTTTCAGGATTGATTACAGGCTGTCCGCGGAATTTTAAGAAGATTTGAGCAACTGATATTGTGTCTTTTTCACAATATTCTGCGATACGTTCCAGGTCGCGGTCTTGCCAGTAAATTTTCCATACGTCTTTGCCAGAGGTCTGTGTCTTGGGGTTGGGAAGGTCGAAAAGGGTGCTCAGTAGTTCCAGCGATGTAAAATGCTTGTAATCACCGAATTTCCACAAATCCATGGTGTCCAGCAGGCGTGTCTCCCATGGTTTCCGGCCGTGATTATCCAGAATATCTGGCAGGCTAATATCATGTACCAGCATACGGCGTGCTATGTATGGAAAATCAAATTCTTTTCCATTGTGAGCGCACAAATATGACTCAGAACTGGAGAAATAATTGTCTATAAGTTGCTTGAATTTTTCCAGGATGCATTTTTCGTCATCACCATAATAAGATTTAACCCGGAGTTGTCTGTCTGATGTGATAAAGGCTACAGATATGGCTACTATTTTCCCAAACTCGGCATAAATACCAGCCTGGTGGTAAAATTCTTCTTCTGGTAGCCCGTCACGATTAATATAACTAGCCTTTGTATCCCAGAGCTTGCGCCAATTCTCTGGTAACTGGTCATAGGAAGCATAAGCCGGCACGGTCTCTATGTCCAGAAAGAGTATTTTGTTAAGAGGTATGTCCTTGAAATACATTGATTCTTATTTTTAGATAAAAAGTCCCACTAGTTCTTTAGCTTTGTCAGATGCTAATATAGGGAAAAATTGATGGTCGAGCTGGTTAAGCAGATTTATTCCTGCGATTTGATGTTTGCATATACCCGGTACCTCATCGTCACATGAGCAGTGCGATAGGACATAGTTGTTACGAATTTTGAATTCCACAGATTGATATTTGTAGCGGACTTTGAGTTTGAGCCGTATGTAGTCTTTATTAAGTGCCATGAGCTGGAATTCTTCGGGCAAATATGAGGGAATGTTTTTGTTAAACCCAATTGAACGCAGCTCACCAATAGTGCCAATCATGATAAATTTATTATTCTGTCGAAGGTAGTGGGAACGAGTCTTTTGGTACATCTTGTCAGAAAAAAAATTTTTTAACCACAGGGCAGAAGCTATTTTGTGTTCGCACAATTCTTTCATACATGAGCATTTGATGCTAATATCCCGGTTCAGGTAATCATTTATTTCCACTTTGAATCTGTCCACTTCAAGTCGGGCATGTTGCAATAGAGGATTTATCCATATAGGTGTAACCTGGCCAGAATTTGCCAGCTCTATACCAAGTTTGAAATTTTCTGGGTAAAAGTCCTGATAATTTTGTAGATATTCATCGATAAACTGGTTTGTCTCTTTTTCTGGTAGGTGTGGGTAAAAACGATGGTTGTATTCATCGGCAAGCTGGTCAAAATTAGCTTGCAGATAGAGCAAAGCAGCTACCTGGTGTTTGCATATACCTTTGTCATAAGGACAAGTACAATGGGCTGATATTGCTGGACTTGTAAAGTCTTTTATTTCCACGATGTATGGCTCTGCTCTACTGCCCATTATTTCGAAACGGGCAGTGCGACGGCGTATGTCGACCTCGGCTTTTTTGACCATGTTGTTATAAAAATAGAGCTTGCCACGCTCAAAGATTTGAGGGCTGGCAAGGTGGGCAAATTCTGTTATGTGCTCAAGGTTGAGAGCCACAGCCTTTGTGTTAAGGTCTTAGGAAAGATAACAAAAATTGTGTGCAAAGAAAAACCTTTATTGATGAAAACCAGGTTATGCCAAATCTATTTTCCCGGTAACCGTGACAGGATAAACCGATGCTACAAGTAAATAGGATAATTTTATTGGGCTATAGTGTTGGGTATTATAACACTTTTCTATACAAGGTGCTTTCGATACGCTTGCAGTGGAGGTAAGCATTAACAATAGAATAATTACGATAATGGAGACGATAAAAAAAGACGGCGCTACCCCTGGGAGCAGCGCCGTCACACGAGCTCAGTCGTAAGGACAAATTATTTTTTAATACCAGCAATTTCCTCAAGCATATCTGTAGTCAGGGATTTTGGACGCTCAATTGGATAACCCAGAGCACGGTCCCAGGTGATGTTAGACAGGATACCAAATGAACGGCCTACACCGAACAGAACTGTGTAGAACTGGTATTCACGCACGCCATAATGCCACAGGATAGTTCCTGAGTGGGCATCAACGTTTGGCCATGGATTCTTGACTTTGCCAAGTGATTCGAGGATTGGAGGAACGATCTGGTAGAGCTTGTCAACATATTTGAACAACAAGTCCTCCTTCAGATGCTTGAGAGCAAATTCACGCTGAACCATATAACGAGGGTCGGTTTTACGCAGCACAGCATGGCCATAGCCAGGTATTACCTTACCAGAGTTCAGGGTATCCCATACATATTGTTCTATTTCTTTGTCGTCAGGCAGTTTGTGCCCGAATTTTTTCATCATGCCCTGTATCCATTTTAGCACTTCCTGGTTAGCCAGGCCATGGAGAGGACCAGCTAGACCATTGAGGGCAGCTGAAATTGCATAATAAGCATCAGAGAGGGCAGAAGCTACCAGGTGCCCTGTGTGTGCAGATACATTACCACTTTCGTGGTCAGCATGGATAATGAAATACATACGGGCAACATCGTCAAACGGCTCAGGAATACCCATCTGATGAGCGAAATTACCTCCCAAGTCGAGGTCGTCGCGAGGAGGAATATGTGTATCTGCCTTGTACTTCATGCGGTAGATGTATGCTGCAACACCAGGTAATTTAGCCAGTAGGTCTAGAGCATCTTCGAGCATATATTCCCATGCCCTCATCTTGTCCCATTCATCGCTAGCATAGAATTTAGCGAATTTACTTTCCCTTTGCATTGTCAGGATCGCAGTAGAAAACATTGCCATTGGGTGTGAATCGCGAGGCATAGCACGCAGTACATCAATTACATACTGTGGAATTTGACGGCGTTTTTTGAATTCTTCGACGATTTCCTGAACATCATTTTCTGTGGGAATATCTCCAGTGAGAAGCAGGTAAAACATAGCTTCTACATAAGGATAATCCTTTCCAGCTGGTTTAGGTAATTTCTCGAATACTTCAGGTAGAGTGTATCCACGATAACGGATACCCTCATAAGGGTCAAGATATGAGATGTCGGTAACAAGGCTTTTTACTCCACGCATACCACCGATAACCTGGCGGATTGTGATCTCGTCAACTTTGACATTTCCAAACTCTTTGAGCAGCTTAGTAGTACGTGGGCGGTGAGCATCAATCTTAGCAGCCAGTTTTTGCTTGAATTTTTCCATGATTCATGTATTTTGGGGTTTGTGTCTATAAAGTTACCAGTTTTTGGTTAATTTTGATAAAGTTTAAAAATGTTTCACAAAATAGATTTTTTCAATTTACAAAAGATTTTACTCATGCTTTTGTGTGATAAATATCATATTTTTAACTTTGACTGTAAAAATTCTAAAAAATAAGAGCCATGGTAAAAAAAATCACAGTTATTGGTGCAGGTAATGTAGGTGCTACAGTAGCAAATGATGTAGCAATAAAAAACCTTGCAGAAGAGGTCATTCTTATTGACATTGTCGAAAACCTTGCCGAGGGTAAGGCTCTGGATATGTGGGAAAGCTCTTCTATTTGGGGGTTCCATTCACGTGTAAAAGGCGTAACAAATGATTATTCAGCTAGTAAAGGATCAGATATAATTGTAATAACAGCTGGAAAGCCACGTAAGCCTGGTATGAGTCGTGATGACCTGATCAGTACAAATGCAAAGATCGTAAATATCATTGCAACTGAGCTCATTAAGTACTCGCCAAATGCTATTTTTATTGTTGTTACCAACCCATTGGATGTAATGACTTATGCTGTTTACAAGACTGTTTCCAAGCATGTTGACAAGCCACGTGGCCAGGTCTTTGGTATGGCCGGAACTCTTGATGTTGCCCGTTATAAGGCATTTATCGCCGAGGCATTGAATGTTTCACCTGATAATATTCAGGCATTGCTAATGGGTGGTCATGGTGACACGATGGTTCCTCTCCCACGTTACACTAGCATTGGTGGTGTACCTTTGACACACCTGATGGACAAGGAAACAATTGACAAGATTATTGTCCGTACACAGAAAGGTGGAGGTGAGATAGTACAGCTTCTGGGAACATCTGCATGGTATGCTCCAGGAGCAGCAATTATGCAGGTAGTAGAAGCCGTAGCATTGAACAAGCGTGAGATTCTGCCTGTGTGCGCATACCTGGATGGAGAATATGGCTATAAAGATATTTACATTGGTGTGCCTGTTATTTTGGGCAAAAATGGTATTGAGAAAGTCGTTGAGATCGAATTGAACGAAGAGGAGCGTGCTGCTTTTGACCGTTCGGCCGGACACGTCAAAGAAGTTATGAAAGTGCTTGATGATATGAATATTATTTAACGTTTTATGAGTAAATTTTTAGCTTGGTTAACGAATTTTTATGCTACTTTTGAATTATTCTAAACATTAAAAACAAAACACGGGATTATGGGATTAAATATTGTACAGAAAATTATCAAATCGCATCTCGTAGAAGGCGAGATGATTCCAGGCAAACCTATAGGAATAAGGATTGACCACACACTCACACAGGATGCAACAGGAACAATGGCATATTTACATTTCGAGGCTATTGGCTTGCCAAAGGTGCGGACAGAGCTATCTGTATCTTATGTTGACCACAATATGCTACAGACTGGTCCTGAGAATGCTAATGACCATTTGTTCCTGGAGACAGTAGCAGCTAAATATGGCGTTTACTTCAGTAAAGCAGGTAATGGTATCTGCCACCAGGTAAATGTCGAGCGTTTTGCCATTCCTGGAAAAACCCTTCTTGGCTCTGACTCACATACACCAACCTCTGGTGGTATCGGAGCCCTGGCTATCGGAGCAGGTGGTATGGACGTAGCCTTGGCTATGGCAGGCGAGCCATTTTATCTGAACATGCCAAAGGTTGTATTGGTTAAGCTTACAGGCCGTCTCAAGCCTTATGTCTCTGCCAAGGATATTATCCTCGAGCTCCTCAGGCGTCTGTCTGTCAAGGGTGGCGTAGGTAAAGTATTTGAATACGGCGGAGAAGGAGTCAAGCAATTGACAGTACCTGAGCGTGCTACAATTACTAACATGGGTGCTGAGCTCGGAGCCACAACATCAATCTTCCCGAGTGATGAGCAGACATACCTGTTTATGAAAGCCCAGGCACGCGAGGCACAGTGGCGTCCTCTTCAGGCAGACCCCGATGCTACTTATGATGAAGTCGTAGAAATTAATCTTGATGAGCTGGAGCCTCTTATTGCTCTTCCCCACTCTCCTGATAATGTTAAGAAAGTACGTGAAGTAGCCGGCACACCAGTTCACCAGGTTGCTATCGGGTCTTGTACAAACTCTTCTTACCGTGATTTGATGACAGTGGCCAAGATGTTCGAGCTCAGTGGTCATAAGGTTCATCCTCTGATTGAGGCAGCTATCTCTCCAGGTTCGAAGCAAGTGCTTCATTTGATAACACGTGAAGGTGCTTATAACACCTTGCTTGAGGCAGGCTTCCGTTTCCTTGAGAATGCATGTGGACCATGTATAGGTATGGGTTTTGCACCACCTTCAAGTGGTGTATCAGTTCGTACTTTCAACCGTAACTTCTATGGCCGTTCTGGTACCAAGGATGCTGGTGTTTACCTGGCTTCTCCAGAGACAGCTGCTGCTTCTGCAATGACAGGAGTCATTACAGACCCCCGTGACCTTGGTCTTGAATCAATTCGTATCGTATTGCCAGAACGCTTTGTTATTGACGACTCAATGATTTATGCTCCTGCTGCTATACCAGAGGAAGTAGAGGTTATCAAGCCCCCGACGATCAATTACATTGGATACAAAGAACCCCTTGCTGACAAGGTTGATGCAGAGGTATTGCTAAAGGTTGGCGATAATATCACCACAGACCATATCATGCCTGCCGGAGCAAAGATCCTCCCACTTCGTTCGAACATACCTGAGATTTCTAAATATGTTTATTACGTTGTGGATGAGACATTTGCAGAGCGTGCACTCAAAGCCAAGGAGACAATCGGTGGCGGAATCATTGTTGGTGGTGAGAACTATGGACAGGGTTCTTCGCGTGAGCATGCAGCCTTGGCTCCAATGTATTTGGGTATCAAGGCAGTTGTTGTAAAATCATTCTCACGTATCCATCATGCTAATCTGATTAACTTCGGTATCCTGCCTCTGCTCTTCGTCAATCCTGAAGATTATGATAAGATTGAGCAGGGTGATATAGTCGAGCTTGACGCTTCTAATTTTGCACCAGGTGATGACAACACCCTTACCTTGAGTATCAAAGGAAAAAATATAAAGATTCCTGTTAAGCATGGTCTGAACCAGCGTCAGGTTGATATAATCAAGGCTGGTGGTATTCTGCGTTATGTAAAACAGAAATTTGAAGAAAAAAACAACACAAAAACAGCATAAGATATGGAGTACAAATGGCACAAATTACCACACGGAGGTCATAAGATAGAGCTTGACCAATTTAAGAATCCAATTGTACCAGACGATCCTATAATTCCATACATTGTGGGTGATGGCATTGGTATTGACATCACACCAGCTATGATTAAGGTCGTGGATGCAGCAGTCGAAAAGGCTTATGGTGGTAAACGGAAGATTTACTGGTTTGAGGCATTGGCAGGACAGCGTGCTTACCAACGTACAGGTGAGTTTATTCCACAGGAGACATTGGATATTTTGCGTCAGTTTGTGATTTCTATCAAAGGACCGTTGACAACACCCGTTGGTGGTGGTATACGTTCGCTGAACGTTACCATCCGCCAGGAACTAGACCTTTATTCATGTGTACGTCCAGTGCAGTGGTATGGCCAGGGTTCGCCAATCAAGCGTCCTGACCTGGTTAATTATTACATCTGGCGTGAGAATACAGACGATATATATATTGGTGTTGAGTGGCCGAAGGACAGCAATGAGGTTCTCAAACTTCTGAGCTTCCTCAGAAATGAGCTTGGTGTGGATCCAAAGAAGCTGCCTTTTGACTCATCTATAACCATCAAGCCAACGTCAGAGTATAAGTCCAAGCGCCATATACGCAAGGCATACCGCTGGACACTGGAGAATCTGAATAAATTTGCAACAGATGAGCGTCCACTCGTAATCGTTACACTGGTACACAAGGGTAATATTCAGAAGTTTACCGAGGGTTTCTTCTATAAATACGGTTATGAAGTTGCGGCTGAGCCAGAGTTCCGTGATGTGCTTATAATAGAGTCAGATTTTTACCACAAGTTTAATGGAGACTTTCACAAGGCTTACGAAGCAGGATACCGTATCTTGCTCAATGACCGTATTGCTGACAATATTTTCCAGCAACTTTTGACACGTACAGGTGATTACAATGTGCTGATTGCACAGAACCTTAACGGTGATTATCTGTCAGATGCTGCTGCAGGTTTGATTGGAGGTTTGGGTATGGCTCCTGGCTCCAACATTGGTGACGGTCTTGCCGTATTTGAAGCCACACACGGCACAGCGCCTAAATATGCAGGCCAGGACAAGATTAATCCTGGATCTTTGATTCTCTCAGCTGCATTCATGCTTGAATACATGGGCTGGAGAGAGGCTGCAGATTTGATTCATGATGGAATAAAGAAGACTCTGGCCGATGGTATAGGTACTTATGACCTGGTTCGTGAGTGGAAGAAAGAAGGAAAGTCTGACTTGGAGGAAGTTTCAACTTCAGGCTTTGCGCAGGCTATAATTGATCACATGTAAGCTTGTGATATATTATCTGGTTATTAATGCAAAGGCGGGTCGCAGGCCTGCCTTTGCTTGTTTTTTTTGTGTAAGAAAGTGAAATTCAGAGTTTTATTTCGCCGTTAAGCTGGATATTCTTGTATCCCAGATCAGATAGATATTTGTGTATAACCTGGATGTATTTTAGTTTCATTTCATCATGTGGGAGGTAAGTAGAGTTGCCTATGAAAGAGTCAATTATCACTGCAGAATTTTGCTGTATTTCCACCAAAACAAAGCTGTTATACTGGTCTTGATAGTCGTCTAATAGTAGTAGATAGTTTTTAGAATTTCGGTTTAAAAACTGTTCTTTTTGCCCGTTAAAAACATGTAGTGCTTTACCTGTGTGACCTTTTTTCAGAAGTTCTATAATTATGTGTACATCGTCCTGATTCCAGGGCATTCGTATGTATGCACGCCATTTAACGAAGCGGGGAAGAGTTGTCTTTGTGTTATTTGTCTCTTGCGTGAAAGACTGAAAGACAGATTTAACTGTTAGGTAGAGGATTTTTATATCGAGCCAGATGTTAAGATTTTCCAGGTAATAAAGGTCGTATTCAAAACGTTTGTCCCATTCGAGGAGAGCCCGTCCATGGACCTGAGCCCATCCTGTCAGTCCAGGCCGTACCTGGTGGCGGCGAATTTCACGAGGAGTATAATAAGGCAGGTAAAAATCCAGCAAGGGTCTGGGACCAATGAAGGACATTTGACCCAGAAGGATATTAATCAATTGTGGTAATTCGTCCAACGAGGACTGGCGGATAAATTTACCCAGCCGGGTGATTCGTTGCTCTTCTGGCAAAGGATTACCATTATTGTCAAAAATTTCCCTTAGCTTACGGAATTTTAGGACTTTGAACACGCGGTTTTTATACCCAATACGTGATTGTGCAAACAGCGGATTGCAAGGGAAGTTGATACATTGAAGGATTGTTAACACTAAAAAAATAGGTGCTGTGAGAATTAGCAGAAACGAAGCAAGCAGTATGTCGAAAAGTCGTTTAAAAATCTTACGGTAAATGCCCATATTTCTGTAATAGCTTATCAAAGTATTCTATTGTTTTCTGGAGTCCCTGCTCCAGAGGTACAATTGGTTCCCAACCCAGTTTTTCGCGTGCCATGGATATGTCTGGCTTGCGTTTTCGTGGGTCATCAGCAGGTAGGGGTTTAAACTCTAATTTAGACCGGCTACCTGTCATGTCTATGATCTTTTTAGCCAGTTCTATGATCTGGTATTCTTCGGGATTACCAATATTAACAGGACCCAGGAAGCTATCTTCAGTGTCCATCATCTTGAGCATACCTTTGATGAGGTCGTCAATATACTGGAAGCTACGGGTCTGTGTGCCGTCGCCGTATATAGTAATAGGTTTGTTCTGAAGAGCCTGGACAATAAAGTTAGATACCACACGGCCATCGTTTGGATGCATGCGGGGTCCATAAGTGTTAAAAATTCTAATAATTTTTATTCTCACACCAGCCTGGCGGTGATAGTCCATGAAAAGAGTCTCAGCAGCCCGTTTACCTTCATCATAGCAGGCTCTAGGTCCCAGAGGGTTGACATTTCCACGGTAAGTTTCGGGTTGGGGATGCACCTCAGGGTCGCCATAAACTTCACTTGTCGAAGCCTGTAAAATCTTGGCTTTCACTCGTTTGGCTAGTCCCAGCATATTAATAGCTCCCATCACATTGGTCTTTATAGTCTTGATGGGGTTATACTGGTAATGCACTGGAGATGCAGGCGAAGCAAGGTTGTAAATCTCATCCACCTCAACGAACAGGGGAAAAACAATATCGTGACGTATAAGCTCAAAGTAAGGATTGTCAAGAAGATGTGCAATGTTTTCTTTATTACCCGTAAAGAAATTGTCCACACACAATACTTCATGGCCCTCACTCAGCAGGCGTTCTACCAAGTGAGAGCCAATAAAACCTGCACCACCAGTTACTAATATCCTTTTGCGCATGAGAGTGTTATTTATTTTCTACCAATACCATAGTAGATGAAGCCGTGTTTCCTGACTTCTTCTGGCTCGTAGATATTACGTCCGTCGAAGATAACTTTTGCACGCATCAGACGCTCGGCTACCTTGTAATTGATAAAGCGAAATTCATTCCATTCAGTCACCAGAAGCAGGCCGTCCGAATCTAGAAGTGCATCGTATTGATCTGTAGCATATTCAATAGTATCACCAAAGATTTTTTTAGCATTTTTTGTAGCCACCGGGTCATAAGCTTTTATTTTAGCACCAAGTTTAAGCAGTTCGTTAATAATTGTGATAGCTGGAGCTTCGCGCATATCATCAGTATTAGGCTTGAATGCCAGCCCCCATACTGTGAAGATTTTGCCCTTTACATCATTATTATAATGACGTAAGACCTTGTCAACGAGCACACGTTTCTGCTCCTGGTTTACTACTTCGACAGATTTGATGATTTTCAGGTCAACATTGTTTTCTTCACCTGTCTTGATCAGAGCTTTCACATCCTTTGGGAAGCATGAACCTCCATAACCAACACCTGCATACAAGAATTTTGGACCTATACGTGGGTCTGAGCCAATGCCTTTGCGTACCCAGTTGATGTCTGCACCTACACGTTCACAGAGACGGGAAAGTTCATTCATAAAGCTAATACGGGTAGCAAGCATTGCATTGGCTGCATATTTTGTCATCTCTGCCGATGGGATATCCATGAAAAGGATTGGATGGCCATTGAGTAGGAATGGTTTATAAAGACGGCGCAATACATCTTCGGCGCGTTTGTTGTCAGTACCAATGACTATACGGTCTGGTTTCATAAAGTCGTTAATAGCATCACCTTCCTTGAGGAATTCAGGGTTTGAAGCAACATCAAAGTCTATTTTAACTCCACGCTTGTCAAGTTCTTCCTGTACAGCTGTACGCACTTTCTCGCTAGTACCAATAGGAACAGTACTCTTGGTAACCACTACGATATAATGGTCCATCATGCGGCCAATATCATGAGCAACACTGAGAACATAACGCAGATCTGCACTACCATCTTCATCAGAAGGAGTACCAACGCAAATAAAAGCAGCTTCTGAATCTTTTAGACCTTCGCTCAAATCTGTGGAGAAAAACAGGCGGTTCTTATTACGGTTTCGCTCAATCATTTCATCCAGCCCGGGCTCATAAATTGGAACAATCCCATTGTTGAGTTTGTCTATTTTTTCCTGGTCAATATCTATGCAATGTACAGTAGCACCTGTCTCGGCAAAGCAAGCACCAGTGACAAGGCCAACGTAACCAGTACCTATAACAGTGATTTTCATACAAAATAATTTTAGACGTTTGAGCACAAAAATAGAATTTTTTCTGATTTTCTCTAATTACCTATTTTTAGGTATTGCTGTCAAACATGATTGCCTTTACTTTTAGACACTGATTATTTAAACCACAAGGAGATGAAACTTTCTGAGCTAAAAGAGGGAGAGAAGGGCATTATAACCAAGATCAAGGGTCGCGGAGAATTCCGTAAACGTATAATTGAAATGGGTTTTATAAAGGGCAAGGAAATAAAAGTTGTTAAATACGCACCTTTGAAAGACCCTATAGAATACGAAATAATGGGTTACCGGGTGTCATTGAGAAAAAACGAAGCAGACCTGGTCGAAGTAGAGCCTTATGGCAAGCCAATTCATATAAATAACCAGTCTGCACAAGTGATTTATTCAGAGGAGGAATTTAATCAGCGAATAAGGGAAAAAACTCACACCATAAACATAGCTCTTGTGGGCAATCCCAATTGTGGAAAGACCACGCTTTTTAACTTTCTCACAGGTTCGGCAGAACATGTGGGTAATTATGGCGGTGTGACTGTAGATGCCAAGAAAGGTAAGGCAAAAAAATTTGATTATACGTTCGAAATAACTGATTTGCCCGGAACTTATTCTTTGTCGGCTTACACACCAGAAGAGTTATTTGTGCGAAATCATCTTTTTTATGAATTGCCTGATGTGGTTGTCAATGTTATTGATGGTTCTAATCTGGAGAGAAATCTTTACCTGACCACACAGTTGATTGATATGAATATCCCTGTGGTCATAGCTCTGAATATGTATGACGAGATGCTCAAGCGTGGCGATAGACTGGATCTGGTTCAGCTAAGCCAGTTGCTTGGCATGCCTATAATCCCTACTATTGCTGCTAATGGATATGGATTGGATGAATTGCTCAAGACAATAATTGAAGTTTATGAAGGAAAAAATCCTGTTCTGCGACCTATAAAGATTAATTATGGAGAGCTGGAGAACGCTATAGAACAATTAGTCCAACTTATTGACACAGATTTTAATTCACACATCACAAATATTATTTCACCACGATTTATAGCCATAAAACTCCTGGAAAAAGACAAAAAAATTCGTGACCTGGTCTCTTTAATGCCCAATGGAAATCAAATTCTCGAGACCTCAAGCAAATTAATCAAGCAACTGGAACAATCACTCAAGGAAGATACTGAGGTGCTTATAGCTGATGCGCGTTATGGTTTCATAGCAGGGGCTTTGAAGGAGACTTACCAGGAGGGCAAAGTGGATAAATTTGAGAAAACCAAATTGATAGACTCTATTGTAACGAATAAATATCTGGGTTTTCCGATATTTTTCTTTGTGTTGTGGCTAACCTTTGAGACCACTTTTGTGGTGGGTAATTATTTTGCAGGGTGGCTGGAATGGCTGGTTAATTGGACAGGTCAACAGCTCACTAATTACATGCCTCCTGGTATATTGAAAGACCTGCTTGTCGATGGCATTATCAGTGGTGTGGGTAGTGTACTGGTATTCCTGCCAAATATTTTGATTTTGTTCTTCTTTATTTCCATAATGGAAGATACTGGTTATATGGCGCGTGTGGCTTTCATAATGGATAAGTTCATGCACCGTATAGGCCTGCATGGCAAATCTTTCATACCTTTGTTAATGGGCTTTGGGTGTAATGTGCCGGCAGTAATGGCCACACGTACACTGGAGAACCGTAGCGACCGGTTAATGACAATGCTTATCACGCCATTTATGTCATGCTCGGCACGCTTGCCTGTATATATACTCATACTTGGGACGTTCTTTCCCCGTCAGGCAGGCACAATAATACTCGGGATTTATTTGCTCGGCATAATGGTGGCTGTGTTTACGGCTTTGTTCTTGCGAAAGACTGTGTTCAGAAAATCAGAGGCTCCTTTTGTTATGGAATTGCCTCCTTATCGCATGCCTACGACTAAGGTTGTGGTCAAGCACATGTGGCACAAGGGTAAGCAGTATTTGAATAAAATGGGTGGTGTGATACTTGTGGCAAGCATAATTATATGGACTCTGGAATATTTCCCTCGTCCGAAAAATTATGACCAGCAGGTAGAGAGAATACTCAACATGGAACGACAGGAAGCTGTGCAAAAAACAGCTGGAATACAAACAGTGAACGAAGATTCTTTGATTCAGGTTGCACATCTGAAGCTAGAAGCAGAGCGGGAATATAACTCTTATATAGCGCGCCTGGGACGGGCTTTTGAACCAGTGATGAGGCCGCTGGGGTTTGACTGGAAAATGACTGTAGCTATTCTGGCAGGTTTTTCTGCCAAGGAGATAGTTATTTCTACGTTGAGTGTGCTGTACCAATCGCCGGATAATAATGCTCTCCGTCATAAGCTGAAAAGTTCTGTATATACCCAGGGAAGGTACAAAGGACAGAAGGTCTTTACTGTGCCAGTTGTGGTAGCTTTTATAATTTTTATTTTGCTTTATGTGCCGTGTGTGGCGACAGTTACTGCTATTGCCAGGGAAAGTGGATCATGGAAATGGGCGTTATTTTCAGTGGTTTATTCTATAACTATTGCTTGGGTGCTGGCATATATTGGCAAGGAAATAGCAATGCTGTTTATCTAAAGAGCAGGCTGGCCAGTATGAGTATCATTATCAGTGAGATGAGTATAGCCAGGGCTAATATGCCATAGACCATGAATTTCGATTTTATTTTGGCCAGGAGTGATAGGCCAGAGATGGCTTTTCGTTGCAGGCGTATTTGCTCTGAGAAAATATTTATCTCTGGAGCCGAGAGGTGCTTGAGATTTTTTTCTGCCAGTGTAAGATAAAAGTTAGCTTTTTCGTAGTTCTGCTGGTAGCGATAGGCGTCTGATAGCTGCAAGTAGACATAAACCAGAAGGCGGTATTGCTGATAAGAGCTCTTTTTTATCAGGTCTAGAGTGCGCAGGAAATGATTAATAGCCTGGGAATATTCTTTGCTTTTGAAAAAGACTTCTCCCAGGATGAATTCTGTGTTAATTCGAATTTCTGTGATTTCTTGAGGCAGACGGTTTAGTGTATCCCTGGCTTTTTGAGCTAGCTGATATGCTTTTTCTATGTTGTTTTTCTTTAGATAAATGAATGACATCTCGTTCCATATCTGTGCGAGCAGAGGAGAGTCTGGTGTTATTTGCTGAAGAATTCCAGAGCCTTTTTGCAGGGATAATAAGGCTTCATCGTATTTTTCGCGATAGCTGAGGTATTGTGCATAGGCAGTATGCAGCTGTGCCAGCAGGACAGAAGGTTGCTTGAAATTATTGAGAATAGCAAGTAGATAAGGCTCATGGCGTGCCAGCATTTTGATGTTTTCGGGTTGTGGTTGTGAGAATAAGCGACGGAAGTAGGTCAAAAGCCTATAAAGATCATTTACGCGAATGGGATGCAGCTTGAGAAATTCCTGTGTTTTGACCCTGGGAAAAATGTAATAAGAGTTCTTGTATTCAAGCCAGTGGGGAACAAGGCTATGTAAAGCATCGAAATATTGTATAAGTATGTCGTTACTAATACCCAGAAAAGTGAATAGATCCTTTGCGCTGACTGGCATATCGGCCAGTACAGATAAGTTTTTCAGCAAATAGATCTGGATTTGGCTGAGTTTTATGTTTTCCAGGGCATCCACAGCATGAGGTTAATTTCTTCAAATTTAGCAAATTTCGCTATTTTTTTGCAGACTGTTTTCCACGATTTGCTTCACTTTAATGATTTTTTCATTCATGCTAAGATGACCATCGATCCATTGAATCTTTACCCCAAGGCGTTCCATGCGTCTAAACCATGTGCGCTGGCGTTTGGCAAATTTATGAATGGCTGTGTTTAGCTTCCTGACCATCTCCTCATAGCTTATTTGACCAATGAGGTAAAGTGTGATATATTTATATTCCAGACCATAGTAAATCAAATCCTCAGGCGAAAGTCCCCTGTCCAGCAGACGCTGTACTTCCTCAACCATCCCCTGCTCCAGTCTGCGGTGTAAGCGTTCGGTTATTCTTTCTCTCTCGGTCTTGCGGTCATAGATCACACCTATCACCAGGGGATAAATTTGTGGATAATTAGTACGCTTGAGCGGATTGTTACGGTAATAAAGCTCTATCTCAATAGCCCGGATTACACGTTTTTTTGTGTCAATGTCTGTTTTGTTGTGAAGCTTTTTCATTGAGCGGAGCATCTCTACCAGTTCGTCCATGGATTTTTGTTCGAGCTCCCCGCGAAGGCCAGGATTGGCAGGCACTTCGAGTAGGTTGTAATTCCGGATGATAGCATCAAGGTAAAGTCCAGTACCGCCACACATTATAGGAAATTTGCCCCGGCTAATAATGTCCAGGTAAGCCTTGAAAAAATCACGTTGATATTCAAAGACATTGTATTTCGCCCCTGCTTCACGAATATCTATCAGGTGATAAGGGATTTGCCGGCCTTTGATTGTGTAATCTTCCAGATCTTTACCAGTGCCCAGGTCCATTCCGCGGTATACCTGGCGGGAGTCGGCGCTAAGTATTTCGCCATCAACCATGTATGCTAAGTGTGTAGCAAGGCTCGTCTTGCCGCTGGCAGTGGGTCCGAGTATGACCAAAAGATTATACCGTTCGAAGAATTTGTCTTTGTCAAAAAGCATGGCTATTAATTTTTGTTCCAGCGTTCTTGCCACCATCGTTTTAGACGCTCGAGTATTTTGGTTTCTTGTTGGTTCCTAGCAGGTGTGTAAAAACGTGCATCCTGTAGTTCGTCAGGTAGATATTGCTGCTGGACGAAATGCCCGGGGAAATCGTGTGGGTATTTGTACTCTCCGCCATAGCCCAGCTCTTCCATTAATTTCGTCGGGGCATTGCGAAGGTGAAGGGGAACAGGTAGCTCGCCAGTCTGGCGCACGGTTTCTATTGCTTTGTTAATAGCCTTGTAGGCTGTGTTGCTCTTTGGCGAGGTAGCCAGGTAAATAGTTGTCTCAGCAAGAATTATACGCGCTTCGGGCATGCCTACCTTGTCCACTGCGTCGAATGTAGCCTGTGCCAATAGTAGTGCATTGGGATTGGCCAGTCCAATGTCTTCTGCTGCTGAGATTATAAGACGTCGTGCTATGAACCTGATATCTTCGCCTGCTTCAAGCATACGCGCTAACCAGTATATAGCAGCATCAGGGTCACTGCCACGGATGGATTTAATAAAGGCTGATATAATATCGTAGTGCCAGTTGCCTTTTTTGTCGTATTTGAGTGTGCGGCTCAGCAGTACTTTTTTGACTGCTTCGTTGTTGATAATAACAGGGTCTTCGGGGTACAGCCCGACGATCATCTCAAGAATATTTAGCAGCTTACGTGCATCACCTCCGCTTTGCAGGAACAGCTCGTCTGTTTGTTCTATTTTTATCTGTCGCTGGCTAAGGTATTTGTCTTTGGTCAGAGCACGTTGAAGTATTGTTTCAAGATTTTTTTTACCAAGAGGCTCGAGGACATAAACCTGGGCCCGTGAAAGCAGCGGTGGAATAACCTCAAAAGAAGGGTTTTCGGTGGTGGCTCCTATTAGTATGAGTGTGCCTTCTTCTACGGCTTTGAGAAGTGCGTCTTGTTGTGATTTGTTGAATCTGTGGATTTCGTCTATGAAGAGGATGGGAGTTTGCTGTTGCCATAGCGTTGTTTTTTTTGATTGTTCGATCACTTCTCTGACCTGTTTAACCCCTGATTCCACTGCACTTAATGTGTAAAAAGGCCGGTCTGTGAGATTGGCAATGAGCCGGGCAAGGGTAGTCTTGCCTACACCAGGAGGTCCCCAAAGAATCATTGATTGGACATTGCCTGTCTCTATCATTTTGCGGATAATGCCT
>JALVRO010000052.1 GCA_027031265.1 Bacteroidales bacterium
GATACAGGAAATACCGTATATTTGACAGTAGCCGATCAATATGGCAATATGGTGTCCCTGATTCAGAGTAATTACAGAGGTATGGGATCTGGTATGGTACCTCCAGGACTGGGATTTATGCTTCAGGATCGTGGTGAATTATTTTCCCTGGATTCGACACATGCCAATTGTTATGCTCCACGTAAGAGGCCTTTCCATACGATTATTCCAGGTTTTGCGACAAAAGATGGTGAGCCGTTTATGAGTTTTGGTGTGATGGGTGGAGCTATGCAGCCCCAGGGACAGGTGCAGGTGTTGGTCAATCTTCTCGATTTTGGGATGAATTTACAGGAGGCAGGTGATGCTCCTCGTATTCGACATGTTGGGTCGTCGCAGCCAGATTTTGGACGAATGACAGATGGAGGCTGGATATGCCTGGAGTCTGGATTTCCTTACCAGGTGATACGAGAACTGTTGCAGCGAGGTCACCGTGTGCGCTGGTGTCATGGAGGATATGGTGGTTATCAAGCAATAATGTGGGACCCAAAACAGAAAGTCTATTATGGGGCTTCAGAATCCAGAAAAGATGGTCAGGCTGCTGGTTACTAGTTAGTTACAAAGACGGTTAGCTTTGCATGTATTAAAAATTTTATAATGATAGAATACCTCTGTTTTTTGGAAACCTTTAAAGAGCTTTTAGTCTTTGTGTTTCATTGTTATATTTCAGTCTGGATAAGGCATCTTTAACCGTGATTTATAAGAAAAAATCAAAAAATAACTTAAAACGTTTCCAAAAGTCATTAGTAAAATTTTGCTTTGGTTAATTTTTTAATTTAAAAATAAAAATTCATGAAGCGTATAGTTTTATTACTTGTTTTTGCAATCTCATTTCCCCAGGTGTGGTCGCAACCCTGGCTCAAGTATCTGCAAGTTCCAAAAGGAGAGGAACCTAATTTTTATCAGATACAGGAGGCCTTCAATAAATGGGAAAAGGCGAATAAAATTCCGGAGCTAATTAAAGATCGTGATGAGGAGGAAGGAGAGATAGAGAACTGGATGCTTTTCAAACGCTGGGAATATATCTGGGAAGGACGAGCTGATGCACAGGGGCGTTTTCTAAATCCATGGAATATTTATCAGCAAACACTTGCATATCGCCAGACACACAAGATAGATTATAATTCTGGCAACTGGTCATTGATAGGTCCTTCTCATCTTCCAAAGCAACGGACTAGCCAACCAAATGGGCTTGGGAGGATCAATGCAGTGGTTTTTGACCCGACTGATAAAAAGACTTTTTATGTTTGCACAGCCTCAGGCGGATTATGGCGGACCAGGGATTATGGCCAATCCTGGGAGTATTTATCTGTAGCTCTTCCTACATTGGGCACGTCTGATGCTCTGGTTGACCCAGTCGATCCAGATATAATTTACCTGGCTACTGGCGATCGTGATGCTTATGATGCCAGAGGTCTGGGTATATGGAAAACTACAGATGGTGGTCAGAACTGGCAGAGGGTGCTGGACCCTGATATGACTGTTAATATGCTGTTAATGGACCCTGCAGACCATCAAAAGATTATAGCAGGTGCTACTTTTGGTATATATGTCTCCACAGATGGAGGCCAGAGCTGGAGGCGTACTCTGGCTAATGTCAAAGTAAAAGACCTGGAGTTTCATCCCACAAATCCAGATATTGTTTATGCTACGGGCCAGGGCCTACTGTTCAAGTCAACAGATGGTGGACAGACATGGACTGACATAACCAGCCGTCTGAATTTGCCAGTGGCAGCCACACGAAACGTTATAGGCGTATCTCCTGCAGAGCCAGACTGGTTGTACGTATTGGCTACAAATGATTATGGCAGTGCATCGTCACCATTTTTAGGTGTGTATCTATCCAGGGATGCAGGAGAGACTTTTACATTACAGACCGCTTCTCCTAATATACTGGGTTATGAGTCTGATGGCTCGGATGATGGCTCACAGGCATGGTATGATCTGGCAATAGCTGTGGATCCGTCGGATGCAAACATTGTTTATACAGGCGGTGTGAATGTGTGGAAATCTACAGATGCAGGCGCCACGTTCAAAATAAATGCCCATTGGGTAGGCAACGGTGCGCCAGCTATACATGCCGACCAGCATGACCTGCGTTTTTCTGTGGATGGTAAAACGCTTTTTGCATGTAATGATGGTGGAATTTATTATACGTCAGATGGCGGAAAAAGCTGGTCAAATATAACAGGTGGCCTGTCTATTTCCCAGGTTTACAGGATAGGAGCCAGCGCCAGCAATCCCCTGTTGTTTCTTAATGGTTATCAGGATAATGGCACTGCTCTGGCTGAGGGTATCGATGATTTTACCACTGTCATTGGTGGCGATGGTATGGAGTGTTTGATAGATTATAGCTCAGATGATTTTATGTTTGGTGAACTGTATTATGGCGATATCCGCCGTTCTGTCAAAGGTTTGGGTTTTATAGGTATTACAGGTAATATTGATGAGCAGGGGGCTTGGGTAACACCTTATGTTCAGAACCCCAGGAAATCTGATGAAATGATTGCTGGTTTTGTTAATGTGTGGAAGACAAAGGATGTTCATAATTCCAATGTGAGGTGGAAAAAGGTAACAGACTTTCAGGATAATTCTAAGATTATAGCCCTGGAATATTGTATTGCTAATCCAAATATTGTTTACCTGTCTAAGCGTGACGGGAGTCTTTATAGGCTAGATAATTTTTCTAATGTCGTAGATCTGACAGCTGATTTGCCTTACTCGAATATGTATGTTTATAGTATAGAGACAGATGAGGATAATGATAGTATTGTTTATATTACAGCTTATGATCGTAGCAGACAGCGTGGCTTAGTACTTAAATCCAGAGACAGGGGCCAGACCTGGGTGGATATTACTGGTAGTCTGCCCCAGGAATATTTTAACTGCATTATACAGGACACAAGTTCACGTCTTAATCAGCTTTATCTGGGAACATATACAGGGGTTTATACGATTAATGATTCTCTCAATGACTGGGTTGATTTTTCCAGTGGTTTACCAATAACAGATGTCAGGGAACTAGAGATTTATTATGGTGGAGATAACCCAGCACAGAGGCATATTAAGATAGCAACTTATGGCCGCGGGGTGTGGTATAGTCCTTTGTTCGTGGAGGATAAAGTAGATCTGGCGTGCGTTATACCAAAGAATATTGATTTATGTTTGGACGGAGATATACCTGTTTATATTGTTAATTTAGGTCTGGACACAATTCATTCTGCCAGTATTTCTGTTTATGTAAATGGAAAGTTCAAAGATTCTTTGAACTGGACAGGTTCTCTGGCCACATACCAGATAGATACAGTTTATCTATCTGGTATATTGACGCAGCCTGGACTGTATGATATCCAGGTTATTATACAGGGATTTAATCTAGCTGCGACAGAGCATAATTTGGTTAATAATTTTTCGTCCAGGGCAGTGGACATTGTTTTAGAAAATCCAGATTATAGACAGAATTTTGCAGGAGCGCAGGTGCCTCATTGCTGGCAACTGGGAGAAGGATGGACTGTGACAGATGATGATAGTATGGATTTTGGTGCCGAGAGTGCGCATAATGGTTATTTATTATTCAGAAAGCAAGACCAGGGCAATAGCTTGAGTTATGTTACCACATGTGGATTTAATTTTTCTGGTAACAAGGATGTGTATTTGAAATTGGAGCAATATCTAAAAGCTGATGATGGTCTGGCCAGCATAGAGTATTCTTTTGATAAGGTTACATGGCATAAATTGGCCACTTTCACTGGTACTAGAGGTTCGGACCAGGTGGCTGATATTTATGTGTGCAAGATTGTTGAGGTAGCAAATCAGCCTGTTGTATTTTTTAGATTTGGTTTTGAGGGTAGTAACAGCGCATTTTGGGCTATTGACGATATTCTGATAAGCGGTCAGCCAGAGCAATCGTTAATTGTAGATCCTGTATTGGTTTATCCTAATCCTGCGAGAGCTAGGGTAAGTATTAGTTTTAGAGAAAGTTATGATAATGCGCAGATTAGATTGATTAATTTGCAGGGAAGGGTTTTGTTTGAGAAGTCAGTGCAAAATCCACAATATGAGCAAATTAGTCTACTGGATTTTGGGCAGGGTATTTATCTGGTAGAAATAATTGTCCCTGGACAGACCATTGTAAGGCCTATTGTTGTAGAATGACAGACTACTAACTAGACGGGATGGTTTATTTTGTGATTAGAATAAAAGAAGGGCAGCGAGGCCTCGCTGCCCTTCTTATGTCGTGCCGGTATACTGTTGGAACATTTGACTAAGATAGGATTAGAACCTGTGGTGTGGTTTTATAACAGTGTGCCGGTAGCTTAGCGATGTTTATTTCATATTGCCGTACCTGTCAAATGAAATTGGTTGGCCTTTGAGTGCACGGTAAGCTTTGCCCACAGAGTTGTAAACAATTATATCCTGGGCTGGTGTAACGGTTTCTACAAGTCCATTTTTGTAGAATCTGAGGACAGTGCCTGGCATTGCTGGTATTTTTTGATGTCTTCCATTATAGACTGTGATAGCATCACGGGTCGTCAGTGATCGAACATACCCATTTTCAAAAAATTCGACTTCTGTCCCGGCAACTGTAGTAATTTTTTGATGACGAGGTGTTTCGACGACTATTTCGACAGGTGTGGTGAATTTCTTTACATAGCCAGAGCTGAAAAAGATAACGGTTTTATTGGCCCGGGCTTTGAATTTCTGTCCATGGGCTGTGTTTACCACAATGTCCTGTACTGGTACAAATTCTTCGACATTGCCGTTGATGTAAAAGAATACACGGGTCTTTGCCCTGGCAATATAATCATTATTATGTGTGGAGACAGTGATGTTGTGCAAAGGGACGAAATCCTGGATATAACCGTTGTTGTATAGATTTACCAGGGTACCAGGTTGAACAGTGAATTCCTGGCCTTTACCGTTTTTTAGCCTCAGGCTATCCACAGGGAAAAATGATATTGCTTTTCCGGAACGGGATAGCATTATTGGTGTACCAGGGCGAACAAATACTTTCTCGCCAGTAGGTAATGTGACAATAGTACTGTCGCTGGCTATTTTCATACTTTGTGAGTATCCTAATAGCGGGAATGTGAGTATGATAAATGTTAATAATAATGTATTTTTCATTGTGGGTTAATTCTTTTTTTACAAAAGTAAGAAAATGTTTTTGTGAATGTAAAACAATTGTGATTTTTAGACTAAAACAAAAAAATAAGATCATCCCGGATTAAGGTTTGTTAAAAATGTACAAAGAGAGATATTTGAAAAAAAGATTTTGCAAAAGTCATTTTATTGTTGCTTCTTTAGAGGCTGGAACCTATTTATACACTGAATAAATGAAGAGATTTTTATTCACTTTGTTGTTAGTCAGTTTTTTATGGATTGGTGATGCGCAAAATGTAGTGGTTGTCATTATTGATGGAGCCCGGTATACAGAGACTTTTGGCGATCCAGAGCGACGTTTTGTCAAATTTATGGATTCTTTAGCCCATGAGGGGACTATAATAGATTCTTTTTACAACAGGCACAAGACATACACATCACAGGCCATACCAGCATTGTGGACAGGTAGCTGGGCAGGCACAAGAGATACTGTCTATAATGGCAAAAGTACGCAATATACGGTACGGCCGAGTGTATTTGAGTATTACCGCAAGCAGAAACAGGCCAATGATGAGAAATGTATTTATGTGCTAAAATATGTGAGCAGTCTATGGTTGCAGAGTTTTTATCCTGGCTATGGTCCCCAGTATTGGCCTTATACAGTGAGTGAGGGGAGTAATGATATTGAGGTTGAGCAAAGAGCAAAAGATTTGGCCAGTCTCTATCACCCGCAATTTCTGTGGGTATATTTAGCAGATGTGGATCATGCAGGGCATAGTGGTGATTGGAGTGCATATACAAGTGCTATTAAGAGAGCAGATTCATTGGTGTATGACCTGTGGACGTATTTACAAAATGATGATTTTTACAAGGATAATACATATTTGTTTGTGACAAATGACCATGGGAGACATGACGACCAGCACGGAGGTTTCCGTAATCATGGTGATGATTGCCAGGGTTGTCAGCATATTATGTTTTTGGCCCTGGGACCTGATATTTACAAAGATTATGTTGTGGACAAAGAATATGAGATGCAGGATTTTGCAGTTACTGTTTCTTATGCTTTAGGCGTAAATCCCGAATATGCTGATGGTAGGCTCATTGACAAGATTTTTAGGACAAGCGCAGTTGTATCACACAAGGATAATGATGATCTGATAGTAATGGTTGATGGTGGTAATATTTTTTTGAGGTTGGGCAAGTCTGGTAAGTTCAGGGTTGAAGTTTATAACATTTCTGGGAAAATGGTATTCACAGATACTATTCCAGGCGGGATTGGTGAAGAAATTCTGATGGCTACAAGTCTCGAATCAGGTGTTTATTTACTCAGATATTTGTGTAATGGGGAGGTAGGAAGCCGTAAAATTGTTGTTTTACCATAAAATAAATTTTTCTTAAAAATGTTTTTTACTTAATTTTACATAAAACTTGAATATATGCTCAAAAAGCTTTTATATACAGCAATATTTATTCTTTTAGTTCATTTTGCGACTGCGCAGATAGGAATACCTTCGATCAGGACATTTAGACCATTAGATTACCATGGTTCTACACAGATCTGGACGATTGGCCAGGATAAGCACGGGTTAATGTATTTTGGGGGTAATAGTGGGGTTTATGTTTTTGATGGCCAGCAGTGGCATACCTTTGAGTTTGATAGTTTGAGTCCTACAATCCGTTGTCTTCAGTTTTCGGGAGATACTATATGGTTTGGATCTATTGGTGACTTTGGTTATATGACACCTGATGTTAAGGAAGGTCTTGCTTACCATTCCCTGGCAAGTGAACTGGACTCGTCTCTGAGACTTAGTTTTTCGAGCGTGTGGTCTTTGAAAAAGATAGGTAATACTGTTTTGTATCAGACAGATACAGTGATATTTAAGTATGATTTGCAGAAAAAAATATTGGATACATTGTTGACAGGTAGATTTTACTTTTTATCCACAGTGGATAATAGAGTTGTTATACCAGACCTGTCTAAATTTCATATTTATGATCCGCAGACTGGGGAGATTCAGACTTATAAATTACCAGTGAAGGCCTGGCTGCATTTTGCGTATGGACTTGGAGATTCTACTTTATTGCTGGTGGTTAGTGGACATTTGATTTATTATGATCCCAACAAACATAAAGCAAATAAAATACTTACATTCCGCAGGGATATACCCCAACTATACCGTAAGACACTGTATTCTTCCTTACTAGATAGTAATAATAAAACTTTGATTATAGGCACAGTGGAGGATGGTATTTATTATATGAATTTGCAGGGTAAGATAACAGGACACCTGACAAAGTCATTGGGGCTACGTTCAAATACTGTGCATTATTTATTTTTCGACAGGGATGGTAATTTGTGGGTTGCACATTCCAATGGAGTTAGTCTGGTACGTACCAATTTACCGTTCCTATACATAGATGAAAGAATGGGTATTGAAGGGCAGCCTTACAGTGTGTTGCTGCGGGGAAAAGAAATTTTCCTGGGCACAAATCTGGGATTGTTCAGGCTAAAGAAAGATCGTTTCGTGCCTGTGATGGATAGTGCAGGTAAAATGACCCAGCAAGTTTTTAGCCTGAAAGAATTTAAGTTTTCAGACGGAGCTAATTACATTGTTTATCCGTCAAATTCAGGTATTTATTATCTGGATTCAAATTATGTTGCACACAGGATAACAAGGTCTTTAGGATATAATCTGGTACAAACCTCTTTTGCTTCAGATGAGATATTCTATATTTCAGATTATAATTTGCTTAGATTTAGATACAGTAACGGCCGTTTTGGTGATTTGAAAAAACTAGCTGGACTGACCAGTCATTATCTGCTCAGTGAGCCAGAGAGATGGTATTTGTGGTTTGCCTCATTGTACGATAAAAAATTTGGGTATTTTAATCTGAAAGATTCTACTGTCAATGTAATTACCAGTGACACCAATGTAACTGGGGCAGATTATCTGTATGATGACAAATATGTTTTCTTTACAGAAAAAGGTTTATTTGAATATGATTATAAGACAAGGGATTTTCATTTAGCCCAGATTACGCTTAATAAGTTTCTCAAGGGTAAAGATGTAATTAAAGCCCAGAGGTTACGGGACGGGATTTATGGTGTGATTGTTAACCAGGATAAAGAAAACAAGTTTTATCTCATTAGTGAGCAAAAAGGCCAGCTAATAGTGGATTCTACTTTGTTTAACATTATACCTGATATAACAGATTTTTATTATCACATTTCAGACCTGTGGTTAATAACAGATGAGAAGTTTATTCGTTATCCTTTAGACTTTTATTGCAATAAAGCCCCTCATTTCAAACCTATAATAACAGAAATAATCGTTAATGGGGACTCTGTTGTATACAGAGCGCCGGGTGATTTGTCAAAACTTAATTTACGTCTGTCTTACAAGTACAATGATCTGACAATAATTTATTCGTTACCTAGTTTTTATGCGGATAGAGGTGTGACTTTTTCCACATGGATTGAAGGTCGTGGCAAGGACAGATGGTCTAAGTGGAATAGGGACACAAAGCGTGAGTTCATGAGCATTCGCGAGGGAAGGTATACTTTCCATCTCAAGGCCAGAAATGAATTCTTGCAGGAAACAGATGAGGTTATTTTTTCGTTCCGTGTTTTACCACCGTTTTATAGGACTATCTGGGCATATTTGTTTTATTTGATCATACTTTTGGGTATAATTTATCTGATTGTCAGATGGCGCCTTAATGCTTTGATGAAAGAGAAAGAAAAACTCGAGCAGCTAGTCAGAGAAAGAACAGCAGAGATACAACAGCAAAAAGAAGAGATATTAGCACAGGCAGAGAACCTAAAGATTATTAATGAGGAACTTAAACAGAAAAATGAAGAGATTAAAGTAGTGCTTGAACAGCTGGAACAAGCAAACCAGAGAATTCAGCAGGAGCATAAGCATGTGACAGATAGTATCACTTATGCCAAAAAGATTCAAATTGCACTGATACAGCGGCAGAAAAAACTCAGTCTGTATTTCCCTGAAAATTTTGTTTTATTCCAACCCAAGGATGTTATTGGTGGTGACTTTTATGTCTTTGAGCAAACCAAAGAAAAGATAGTACTGGGCCTGGGAGATGCTACTGGACATGGGGTGCCAGGGGCTCTGGTTAGTATGCTGGCCTATTCATTTATCACTCAGATTCTTGCAAATAATCCCCAATCGCCAGCAGAGGTTCTCGAGACACTTAGGCACGAGATTGTTAATATCTTTGTTGGTAGTGATAAGGAACGCCCGATTTATGATGGACTGGATATGGCACTATGTATGATAGAGCCACAGGAGCGTAAATTACTTTTCTCTGGGGCACACATGCCAGTGGTGATTATACGTGGACAGGATTTGATCGAGCTAAAGGGTAGTAAGAATTTTGTGGGGTATTCCAATTACCAGCTACCTTTTGACAACCAGGGAATTGAGCTGATGGATGGTGATAAGGTTTATCTTTTCTCAGACGGTTTCTATGACCAGTTTAGCGGCGACAAACATATAAAGTTTTATAGGCGTAATTTTTATAAACTTTTGTTGTCTATTTCTGAGTTGCCTTTTGCAGATCAGAAAGTAATCTTGTTAAAGACTTTTGAGGAATGGAAAGGTTCTGAGATTCAGACAGATGATGTGACTGTAATTGGGGTAAAAATTGATTTTTCCCGGCTGCTTAGTCCTGGAAAGAAGTATTAAGTAGATTGCTAAGTATACTACATATACAGTAATATTTAAGTTTCTCACCTTAGCATCATGAGGCTAGTGAATATTTGTAGGTCAGTTAGGTTAATGTGTTAACTAATTTTTTAACGGCCAGAGTGGTAAATCCATGTTAAGATTTGCTATTTTTGGAAATAATAAAATCAACAAAATTTTTATCTGTAATGACCAGGCAAAGCATGTTTGACATATTTGTGGATAAGTTTCGTAGTGAGATTTCACCAGAGAGATTATTTGTCTATAGGTATAACTCGTTGTTTCATGTGTTGGAGTTTGACCGGAAAATTGACTTGAACAAGACTGTGGAGTTTTTTAGACAAAGATTTAACCTTTCGACAGATGCTATTTTGCATTCATACGAGGCTCTGACACAGGACCAGGAAGAAAAGCAAGAGACTGTGGACGAAGAGATAATAGATGAGGCTGATATGGTTGTGCTTGAAGATGACCAGAAGGTGGTACAGATTATCATGGAGTTGCCTGGACGCATTTTGGTTAGCTTTGATAATGATAATATTAAGTTTGTTTTTGCTGATATAAAGCAGGCGGAAATGATTCGTGCCCTTATCGGGCAATTGCCAAGGAGGAGTGAGAGGAAGTATTACAAGAAAAAGTTTTACATGATTTATTATTCACGCTTCGAACATCTGAGTCTTAAATCCTTTAAGGTCAAAGAAGTGGATGTGTCTGTTGAGGATTATTACAATGATGATTTTGTGGAAGTAGATCATGAGATTAAAGAATTTTTGATGGATAATAAGAGGGATGGTATTATCCTGCTGCACGGAGCAGTGGGCACTGGTAAGACTACCTATATTCGCCATTTGATGCGTTCGCTCAACAAGAGGTTTATTTTTCTGCCGCCTGCACTTGCACATAAGATAAGTTCACCTGAGATACTGGAGTTTATGTCCATGCTCTCAGACAGTGTGCTGATTATGGAGGATTGTGAGGATTTGATAAAGCCACGTGGTGGTACAGGTATGTCTAATGATGCCCTGGTTAACCTGCTTAACCTGGGTGATGGTCTACTAGCTGATGCTCTGAACATAAAGATAATTTGTACATTCAATGCTGACGTGCACAAAATAGATCCTGCCCTTGTGCGCAAAGGCCGTCTGGCTGTTGAATATGAATTCCGCCCGCTTGAGGTGGAAAAAGCACAGCAGCTAGCTAAGAAACTGGGTATGGACATTGAGATTACACGGCCTATGACATTGGCTGATTTTTTTGTACAGAAACAGGTCGTTCGCAAAAGCCATAAGCACCAAACATTGGGATTCCAAAGAAACTAATTCATGGACAAAGCATTGTTTGAGAAATTTTATCAAGCACCAAGATGTGATCTTTGGCAGGGACGTGTGGATGATCCTAATGATCCGCTGTCCTATCGTTGGCATCAGATTATCCAGGTGCTGGACCTGACCAGACCTATCCAGGGACTTGGTGGTAAGGCTTTTGCTTTTTTGGGCTTCAAGTCTGATGAGGGTGTGAGACGCAATCTCGGGCGTCAGGGCGCTCGTCTGGGGCCAGAGAGTATACGACGGCAGATGGCCAATCTGCCGTCGTATTTTGGCAGGGATGTGCATCTTTTCGATGCTGGTGATGTACTGTGTGAGACAGACCTGGAGACTGCACAGTTTGCCCTTGTGATGGCAGTGGAGAAAATCCTTTCGGCTGGAATGTTTCCTGTGTTGCTGGGCGGTGGGCATGAGATAGCCCTGGGGCATTATATGGGCCTGTATTATCATGCAAGTAAGCAGGAGCAAAAGCCGCCTGTTATAATTAATCTGGATGCGCATTTTGATATGAGACCCCATTTTAATGGTGGTAGTAGCGGGACAATGTTTTTGCAAATCGCAGATTTTCTGAAGGAACAGGGAGAAGATTTTCATTATATGGTCATTGGTATTCAGCAGTCTGGTAATACACGCAGTCTTTTTCAGCGTGCTGATGAATTGGGCGTTAGGTATATCCTGGCCCGTGATATTAGTGAGTCAAATCTCCAGGAGGTCTTTGAGCAGGCCGATGACTTTGCCTATGGTCGTGACGTGTATCTGACTATTTGCACAGATGTGTTCTCTTCGGCAGTGGCCCCTGGTGTGAGTGCTCCACAGCCATTTGGTATGTATCCAGAATTGGTGCTGAAGATTGCCAAGTATATAGCCCGGTCGCACAGGCTTATTAGCTTTGATATTGCGGAGGTGTCTCCGCGTTTTGACGAAGACCATCAGACGGCAAAGCTGGCATCTGTTATGATTTTTGCTATACTTAACAGCCTGGTTAACCCAGAACTCAATCTTGTGGTAGGGTAGAGAGTTTTATAAGTTTAATGATTTTTTGAGGCGGCCTCTGGGGCTGCCTTTCTTGTATTTTAAGTACTGATGTGTAGTTTTAATGTATGTTTGTGTGTTTTTATTTATGATTTTGTTTTCGTAAATTTAATAAAATCAATTCATTTGTATTTGTAATGGTTTAAAAATCATATATATGAAAAAGATAGCTTTTTTATTTGTTTTTTTACTGCTATTTACACTGGCCTGGACACAGAAGTATACTATAAGTGGATATGTGGAGGATGCCCAGAGTGGAGAGCGACTCATAGCTGCTTCTGTGTATGATGTAGATAATGTCCGTTATGGTACAATGACCAATGAATATGGTTATTTTAGCCTGACATTACCGCAGCCTAAGGTTCATTTGCGTGTATCTTATGTGGGTTATTATCCACTGGATACGATGATTAATGTGAGTGGACAGGAGGTGGTTTTCCGTCTGCGTTCGTCCACAGTGATAGAGGAAGTTGTGGTTACTGGATATAAGCAAGAGTTGAAGAGTGCGCAGATGGGACGTATTAGTGTACCTGTGAAGATGATACAGAATTTGCCTGTAATTTTTGGTGAGGGTGATTTGATGAAGACCCTGCAGCTATTGCCTGGTGTGCAGTCAGGGACAGAAGGATCGGGTGGTGTGTATGTGAGAGGTGGAGGACCGGATCAGAATTTAATCCTGCTCGACGGTGTGCCTGTATATAATTTGAATCATTTGTTTGGTTTTTTCTCTGTTTTTCCCCCGGAAGCAATAAAAGATGTGACTCTGATAAAAGGAGGGTTTCCTGCCCACTATGGTGGACGCCTATCGTCAGTGATTGATATTCGTATGAAAGATGGTAATATGGATCATCTAACAGGTTCGCTTTCCTTGGGATTGATTTCCTCCAAGTTTACACTCGAAGGCCCAATAAAGAAGGGAAAAACATCGTTTATCATTAGTGCACGCAGGACATATTACGATTTGTTAGCCAAGCCTTTTATAGCACGGTTTGGCAATCAGGAATATACAGACGACACTTCCTACAAAGAGAAAACAAAGTTTGGAGCAGGTTATTTTTTTTATGATTTATATACCAAAGTTAATCACAAATTTTCACGCAAAGATAGAGTTTATTTGAGTTTTTATTCAGGTCTGGACAAGGCTTATGTGAATAATACCTATGAGGATGAGTACTTTGGACATCGAGACATTAGTTTTTATGAGAAGATGGAGACACGGGCTGACTTACATTGGGGCAATACTATTGCAGCACTGAGATGGAACCATGCTTTTGGACATAAGATTTTTTCCAATCTAACCTTAACATACAGTAAGTTTGTTTTTGCTAATTATGTCAATAACAAAGACTTATACCGGGAAGATTCTCTGGAAACAAAAGAAGACTTTTTGCTTTCTTATAGCCTTGGAATACAGGATTTTGCCTTGAGTTATGATTTTGATTACAGCCCAAATTCTAAGCATTACATAAAGTTCGGCGTCAATGGAATTTATCACCATTTTCAGCCAGGCAGAATAGATTTTAGTATAAAGACAAACTACACTAGCTTAGATACTAGCTTTGGAAGTATTGATCTTTATGCTCCAGAGTTTAATGTTTATTTAGAGGATGATTTTAAGATAGGCGATTTGTTGAGAGTGAATGCTGGTCTGAGAGTTTCATCTTTTATTGTGCGTAACAAAGTTTATGTATCTCCGGAGCCACGTATTTCTGCCCGTGTAATGGTGAGCGACAACATCTCTGTGAAGGCATCTTATGCCAGGATGAAACAATATCTGCATTTTTTGACCAACAATACACTGGGACTTCCTATTGATGTATGGGTGCCTGCCACAGACCGTATTGTGCCTGAGGATTCATGGCAGGTGTCGGCTGGTATGGTATGGCTTACTCCGAAAGGTATAAACGTCACAATAGAGGGATTTTATAAAAAAATGAATAATCTCGTGGAGATCAAGGAAGGTCAGAGTGTCTTTTCCTCTGTGATGGGTGGCTCAACAACCTGGGAAGACAATGTCACACAGGGTCAAGGATGGTCTTATGGTGCAGAGCTTCTGGTGAAAAAAGATTTTGGAAGACTGACAGGATGGATAGGATATACTTTGATGTGGAGCATGAGGCAGTTTGACCAGATAAATTTCGGACAGATATTCCCATACAAATATGACCGCAGACATGACCTAAGCATTGTAGGAACATATAAACTAAAGAAAAACATAGTGCTTGGCTTTACCTGGGTTTATGGTAGCGGTACACCGGTGACTATTGCTCGCGAAGAATTCCTTTCTCTTATCAATCCGATTAATAGCTATTACATGTATGGTTTGCCAGAGGAAGACTTTAATGTTTTAGAATATTACGGCGGTCGCAACTCCTATCGTCTGCCTTCTTATCATCGACTGGATCTGAGTATGAATTTCTACAAAAAACGTCGTCGTGGAACAAGAGCCTGGATACTTGGTGTTTACAATGTGTATAATCATATAAACCCTTTTTATGCTGATTTGTACAATAATTTTGATGTTAATACTGGCCAGCATCAGACAAAGCTGCGTGTTTATTCAATCTTCCCAATAATGCCTTTCATATCTTATAAATTTACATGGAATTAAAAACTTCAAGTCATGAAACGATACATTATCCTATTTGTTCTAATAGCTGTTCTTTTTAGTGCCTGCTACAAGGATATTGACATATTTGACAAGGAAAATTACAAGCCAAAGCTGGGGATAAGTAGTATTTTTGCTGCTGATTCAGTGGTCAAGGCATGGGTATATAGGACAGCCTTGCCTGGTGATTTTGGAAAAGATAATTTTCTGGACAATGCAACTGTACGGCTTTATGAAGATGATAGCCTGGTGGAAAAGATGCAATATGTGTCTCTCGGAACTTATGGTTATTATCAGTCTAGTTATTTGCCACAGGCCGGGCACAGGTATAAAATCGAGGTCGAAGCAGATGGACAGGTAGCCTGGGCCGAGGATTCTGTGCCGCAGCCCCCAGTTTTTCATGTTAAGAATTTGTTGATTAAAGACACAAGTTTTGAAAGCTATGATAGTACTGAGACTCAGATGTGGCTAAATGGTGTGGTTACTCTCGAATTGCCCGGTACGCGAGATTATTATTATGCTTTTACAGGATATAGCTATACGGATACCGCGAAAAATTGGTTTAGCTTGCCCTTGAATTTTGGAGATAGATTTCAGTCGGGTAATAAAAAGTTTTCAATAATTACTCTGCCGTGCCAGGAGCCTGTCAAAGCTATTATGTATACTCCAGGTTTTTATCAATCTGGTGATCTGCAGATCAACTTTGAGCTTGGTGCATTTGCAAAAGTTGAGAACAATAGCGTGACTTTGTATTTCGTGGTTGCCCATCTGAGCAAAAATTTGTATCAGTTTTATAGGAGTTTAGAGACTTACTTTTCGACGTCAAACAATCCTTTTGTTGAACCTGTTAATATCAGGGTTAATGTCAATAATGGATTGGGCCTATTTGCAGGTTATTCGCTTGGTGTGGACTCGATAAAAATAAATTTTTAAACATAGAAGAATTTTTTTTCTTTATACATAAAAAACAATAAAATTGATTGATTATGAAAAGGTTAATGTTATTTTTTGGACTTATCATTGTGCTGGGGTTTAATGCCAGGGCTCAGGTATATGCAAAGTTTTATGCAGGATATAGTATGCCCCTGGCAGGTGCAACTTTTGTTGATCCAAGTTCGTCTCTGTACAGTGTAATGGTCTATCCCATTTATGAGTATGGTCGTGTGGAGAGTAATGCTACTTATACTCAGCACCCCTTCTCCCTGGGCCAGGGTATTGACATTAAGGGTGCTATTGGCTTGAACTTTACAGATAATCTAGGTGCTGAGGTTGATTTTGGTTTTTTGATGGGCAGTAAGATTGAGGCTACACAGACAAGTAAAGTCACAATAGTTGGAGTTCTGATTAATTCAGAGGAAAAATATACTTATCAGGCAAATATGATGCAGCTAGCGCCAATGCTGGTTTTAAACACAGATATGGATGTGCTAAATCTGTTTATGAAGTTTGGTCCTGTGATTAATACTGGCGTGCTTAATGGTTCTTATTTCTCTAATCTTAATGGTCAGACAACACAGCGGGACGTTAAATTTACTGGAGGCTTTTCTGTTGGCATGTCTTCGGTGCTGGGTGCTTCTATTCAGATAATGGATAATATTAGCTTATTTGGAGAATTACAGGTTATGACTCTGGCTTATTCCCCAGCTAAGGCCAGGGTGGTTAAATATGAAGTTAATGGCAATGATAATCTTGCTAATCTGAAGGTAGAAGATAAAGAATACGTCTTTAGCCGTACTTATCAGGAAGATATGAGCACAAATCATCCTGATGACCAACCAACAGAGCTGCTAAAGATCCACTTCCCAATGAGTAATATAGGTATTCATCTGGGTGTGCAGATGAGTTTTTAGCCAATGATATTTGTTGAAAAAAGGAGGCTGTCTGAAAAGACAGCCTCCTTTTTTATGGTTTTATTATTCTTTGACAAGGTGTACATCCATTTGTGGGTAAGGAATGTTTATACCCTGCTTTGTGAACTCTTCGTAAATGGTACGGTTTAGCCAGAAAAATACATCCCAGTAATCAGCACTGTTAACCCATACCCTGACAGCCAGATTAACAGAGCTATCGCCCAGCTCTGCCACACCAATGAATGGTGCTGGATCTTTGAGAATCTTATCGTTTTTAGCAAAAATTTCGTTCAATACCTGCTCTGCTTTTGCTACATCGTCGCCATAGCCAATCCCGACTGTTAAATCTACTCGCCTCTGTGGCTCTTTAGAATAGTTTGTCATGATAGTGTTTGATAGCTGTGCATTGGGTACTATGATTACTTTGTTATCAGGAGTTTTGAGAATTGTGTTAAAAATCTGTATTTCTTGTACAACGCCAGCAATGCCCTGTGATTCGATATAGTCACCCACACGGAAAGGACGGAATAAGAGAATCATTACTCCACCAGCAAAATTCTGCAGGGTACCTGTCAGTGCCATACCAATTGCCAGGCCAGCTGCACCTAATATTGCAATGAACGAAGTCATTGCAATGCCTACCATAGAAAGAATACTTATCCATAGAAGAGCCTGTAAAAGAATGTCTATCAGGCTAATAAGGAAGGATGATAGACTCGGATCCATTTTACGTTTTTCGAACAAATGCCGCAGACTTTTACGGATAATTTTAATAAGAAATAAGCCAACGACCAGAACAGCCAATGCTCCCAGAACCTTTGGAGCATAAAGGACGACTAAATCAAGTAGCTGGTTCAGGTATTTTTCCATAATTGAAAGATTTAAAAAGTTTATAATCTACGAATTTTACTAAATATTATAATGTTATATAAAAAGGTTTTATGAAATATCAGATTTGTTTGACGAATTATTCTATGGAATGTGATGAAGATTTATTAACTTGGCAGGAGACTCAAAAACAAATAAACTATGAGTAAATTTTTCACATTTTTAATTCTACTAATCATGGTTTCGAGTGGCTGTGTGCTAGGACAGAACGCAAAGCAGGCTGAAATAAATATTATACCTGAGCCACAGCACATTGTCGTTAACAATGGATTTTATACACTCTCTGGTCACATCTCGATAATATTGCCAGATACTAGCGAGCAAATTAGATTTATAGGCCAATTTTTGGGGCAAAAATTAGAGCTCTTTCCACACATACATGTTAAGTTAAAATATAAAGGAAATGGAGATGTAAATTTTAAAATTTTGCCACATTATGACTCGATTATAGGCAATGAGGGGTATTATCTTACAGTAGATAAAAAAATTACAGTGAGCGCCAATACACCTGCTGGATTATTTTATGGTATGCAAACACTTTTACAGCTATTGCCTTCTGAGATTTATGGCCACAATCAAATTAAACAGGCCTTACGGTTGCCACATCTAAAAATAACAGATTATCCGCGGTTCCCATACCGTGGCATGCATCTGGATGTGAGCCGTCATTTCTTCACACCAGATTCTATTAAGCATTATCTGGATCTGCTGGCTATACACAAAATGAATACCTTTCACTGGCACCTGACAGATGATCAGGGCTGGCGGATAGAAATAAAAAAATATCCACGTCTGACACAGATTGGAGCCTGGCGCAAAGAGACTATCATTGGAAAACATTTCCACCCATACAAGGGCGACGGAAAACCTTATGGAGGATATTACACACAGGAGCAGATAAAAGAAATAGTGCATTATGCCAAGCTGCGTCATATCACAATCATTCCTGAGATAGAAATGCCCGGCCATTCCATGGCTGCGCTGGCATCATATCCATATCTTGGATGTACTGGAGGACCGTATGAGGTGGCCACTCGCTGGGGTGTGTTCCATGATGTTTATTGTGCGGGTAATGATTCTGTATTTACCTTTTTACAGGACGTGCTCACAGAGGTAATGTCTCTATTTCCGTCTAAATACATCCACATCGGAGGTGATGAAGTACCCAAGGATAGATGGCATAACTGCTCTAAATGTCAGGCCAGGATAAGGCAACTGGGACTTAGTGATGAGAAGCAACTGCAAAGCTATTTTATCCGGCGCATTGAGAAATTTCTCAATGCACACGGCCGTTATATCATAGGCTGGGATGAAATACTCGAGGGTGGCCTGGCTCCCAATGCCACAGTAATGTCCTGGCGTGGTGAACGTGGTGGAATAGAGGCTGCACGTATGCATCATTATGTTATAATGACACCAGGTGGTTATTGTTATTTTAACCATTACCAGGCTGACCCAAAAACAGAACCATTGGCTATAGGTGGTTTTACCCCGTTGAGCAAAGTTTATTTTTATGACCCTGTACCTGATGCTTTGACTGAGAAAGAAGCAAAATATGTGCT
>JALVRO010000053.1 GCA_027031265.1 Bacteroidales bacterium
ATGGTGTGCGTTCGGCATAAGGCGTATTTACCACCTGCCCCAGATTTATAGGTTCTGACCAATGACCACCTTCTTTGACCACCACCCAGATATCTGTGTTGCCGATAAAACCACCATGATAATACTGGTTAAATGGATGATAATCACCTGAGGGATTAGGCCTGTCTGACACGAATAAAATGGCATTACCATCTGCTGTGATAAAGGCATCTGCATCCCAGAAATCGCTATTTATCTCCTTTATTTCCTGTGGATACCCCCAGCCATTCTTTGTTCTCTGGCTCATATACACGTCGCCATTACTGAAATAAAGAAGCGTGTTGCCGTCGGCCGATACGGACAATGGGGCCTCGTTACCAAAGATTGTACTCAGGTCCTCTACCACATCTGGCTTTTGCCATTTGCCCTGGGTATAATGTGAGACATATATATCCTCCAGCCCCAGATTGTCCTTGCGGTTTTCACCGCAGAAAAACATTGTTTTGTTATCGGCCGTCAGGACCGGTATAAGCTCATAGCCCTCTGGTGTGTTAATATCGCCTGGCACAGGCTGCCTCACAAGCCTTTTATCTGGTCTCTGAAGGACAGCAATAAGTGTGTCAATCCTTGGCTCGTGGGGAAAGAAAGGCTTGTATTTAACCAGGGTATCTATTGCAGAGGAAAAATCATGACGCATCAACGGCTGTTCAACCAGTTTAAGTAAGGCAAGATATGCTGGCTCCATGGGAGCTGCATCGTGAATATACCTGATATATTTACCCACAAACTCAGGTTTATATGGAGCAAAAAGCATTAGCTGGCGTCCACGTATTGCCAGGTCTTTGTAAAAGACCACACTATCCTGATTATAAGGATAATCAGGATATTTTTTCTCAAACCTCTGCATTGTGCTAAGTTCCAGAGAAGAATAAACCCTATGAAACTCCCTGTTCCACAGGCGCATAAGTAGCTTTTTTGCTTTCTCAGTATACTGCGATGTGGGATGCTCCCTGAGGTAGCGGCGGTATGCTTCAATAGTATTTTCACGTATAGCTTCTTGGAGATAAACACTGTCAACGAAGAGCCGTGCACTGTCAGATTGCGGACTCTCTGAATAGCGCACTATAAAATCATTTATCTGCATAATATCCCTGCTATCCAATGCCTTCTTTAGCTCGGGATTAACAATACGATCATGTTGCGCCACGAGTGTTTTATAATCAATGTGATAAACCTGTGCCCACTTACGCCGCCAGGACATTGAATATTTCTTGTAGTATTTCAATGCCTGTTTGATATAACGGTAAGCCGTATATGGGTCATAATGCCGGAACGAAGAATCATTATAAACCAGGGACATACCATAATATGCCACTGGCACATCCTCCCGTTTCTGCAGGTATTTCTCAAACACACGCATGGCTTTGTCTGGCTTACCATCGTCCAGAAAACGAAAACCTTTTGCCATGGACTGTCCCATGCTATTACTGCCCAGGATCAGGGCTATGATTATATAAAAAACCTTCTTAGCCATTGTTTTTTCTCATTGTTAATGAATGATTTATTAAACTCCTGACTCAGTTGACGGTGGAATTCCTCTATCTCAAATAAACGTGGATCATCTTTTTCAAAAATCATAGTTGCCATGTCAAGCGCATTATCAGCATAACTTATTGCTTTTTCAAAATTATCAAGCCTCAGATAAAGACTGGCTATAAACTGATACCAGAAAACCAGCTCTTCGCTTTGTTCCTGCTCATTCTCCAGGGTCCGCAGAATCTGTTCAGCATAAAAAAGAGCCCTCTCTGTTCTTCCTACCCTTGCCCATACATTGGCAAGGGGATCGAGCAGAGCCTCATCTGCTGTCTCATTATAGATTTGCTCTATAATATAGCCTGCATATTCGTAATTTTCAACAGCATTTTTCTCCTCACCCAGATTATCGAAATGTTGTGCCAGGAGCAATGCTATATTAGCCACATCAATATTGAGCTTAACTATCTGATGCACAAGGGCACTGGCATAATCCATCCACATCATAGCCTCTGAAGTTGGCTGTGAAAGGCGGGAAAATAAAAATTCAATATACCTTCTGAGCTTAACAGGTGAAGGCTTGAACTTCTTGTGCAAAACGGCCCTGACAAGTCGAGGCACACGGAATTTATCTTTATCAGCCTCAAGCCATCCCTTGCTGAGAATCATTAACACAGTATCGGCAAAACCATCATCATCCTCCACACCCATTATCTGACCAAGCACAGTAAAAGTAGTAAACCTATCTGGCAGCACACTGGCTATCAATAGTATCTGTTTCTCCAGCTGAGTAAAATCCCTTGCCTGATAATCAAAAATTGCCATTATATACTTGAGCAGACTACGCATGTGAAGAATCTGGTTTTTAGACAAACGCCTATCAAGATAATCACCCAGATGATACACACGACTATCCCTGTCCTCAAGCATCTTTAACAAATCATTAACACTGAGCCGGTCAACATAATGTGACAGAAATCTGGCCAGGAAAACCGTCATAAAAGGATGATAGGAAATTTTGTCCAATAGCCCTGTCACAGACTCACTTACCTCCAGATCTTTGAAATAATAAGTAAAAATCTTTACAGCATCCTCTGGCTCTGGATAAGGAAGGTAAATATTCTCAAAACTATAAATCCTGAAACGTGAGGTCACCAATACTTTCCACCTCAGTTTATAAGCAATACGCATCAAATCTACAGACTGCTCCACATCATCAATGCCATCGACAAGCAATAGATTACGTCCCTCCACCTTGTTGAGCATCTCTATTAGCCGGCTAAGATTCTCCTCCAGACTCACAAGTGGGTTGTAGCTAAATCCTATCTGTCCGTTAAAACTTGTTACAAAACTCAGTTTTAAATTACCTGTCACACCCACGAATCCATAATGATCAAACTTTTTCTGATAATCATAATGAAAAGCATAAGCCAGCAGGATCGCTGTCTTCCCTGTCCCGCTCAATGGATTATGTATTACGACAGGTGTGAGAGAGCTATCCACAGCCTCATCTATCTGTATGAGAATCTTTTCAATGCCAAACAATTGATAAATATTAGCTGTAGGAACAAAATTCAGATACTGCTCATCACCTACATTTGGTACATCAGACAATTGCACAGGGAAATGCTGAAAAATTTTCTGTATTGTCTCCCAGCCCCAGAATTCAATTGCTGGCTTAATATCTTCCCGCTGCCTCAGAAAATCTATGAAATTTGTTATTAGATCCTCCTCATTATTAGTCGAAATAATGATTAATCTCTCCAGTGGTAAAGAAGGTTTCTTCAATTCTTTAACTGCCATTTCTATCCTGGAAAACAAATCACTGATGCTCATCTCACCGAGATGATGGGGATCGCCCACAATACTATTAACGCCTATGCCCAGTTCTGGAGAATAGATATGTACCATAGACCTACTGGTCAATTCAAAAGACTCTGTCTTAAAGACCTTATTAAGCACATCGGCCAGGTGCTGGAGAAAACGTTTATTTTGCATGGTTAAATAGGTTTATAAATATGGCCCATGAACAAAATCGTATTGGATCTTACATCACGCACAATGAAAATAAATGGATGATTTATAAAAACAATCTTGTTTTTCCGCTGCTCTGCCTGAAAATTAATAAACCGGCGGAACGGGAGCTTACGCTCGGGCTCTATAACAAATGAAATAGCCTGGTAAACCTGGTCTACATATACCAGCTTGCGCACCATCTGCGAAAAATTAGCACCATAACGAAAAACCTGTGGCAACAAAGACTGTAAAGTATCACGTAAGTCAAAAGCCGAATGAACCTCCACAATAGGCAAAAATAACCTTATACGCTGACGTCTAAGTCCATTAACCACAAGTGAATACTCATCAAAGTTAATCTGCCGTTTCAGATCATTAATATCCACATCCTCATGCGGTATTATTATCATAAGAGAAAGCCGCTCATTCTCATAAGGTATCTCTATCACATTATAATCCTGCCCTTCACTATACTTGAAATAACCTGTCACTGTCATGTAGTTGATACTCTTGGTATGGCGGCCATAATTATCCAGATAAAAAGGCGCACGGTAAATCTCCGTAAAATTCTGTGCCCAGTTGCCACTAAAACGGCCTGAAGAGGCAAGTAAAATACCGCCTCTGAGGTCTGTGTCAATCCTTGATATTGGTCTGGGGAGCTTGCCTATAGTCCAATTGCGAATCATTTCATTTAGACTATCCAACCTACTGCCATGCAATGTCCTCAGATCAGTAAAAATCAAAGTATCAATCTCCAGATACCTCAACTTCTCCTTAAAACCAGCCCGTAAAAATCTGCGCAGACTATCCTGCATTATTATCCCGACAAACGACTCTATGCGTGTGTTATAATTATTATTCGACAGCATCAAATCCCTGAAAAACCGCTGCAATGCAAAAAACTGTGCTTCATCTCCTGGATAGCCAAAAACATAACCCAGCTGTTGGCGTGTAACACTCTTTGCCCCAAGATATAAAGGTGTGAAATTCTCACTCAAAAAAAATGGTGAAAACACCTGGTTCTTCCTCTGGTTAAGGATTTTGCTATATATCACAAAAGCCGATTTATCATACTGACGCACAAATCCAGGATCTATACGTTGTGCATTTATGCCAGACCAAAGCAAATAGGCTATTGTTAGCAACAAAATATTTTTCATATCTGATTATTTTTTGATTGCCAGACAAATTCATTGCCCTGTCCCAGGGTATCTAAATTTATACTATCATTAAATATGCCATAAATTGCAGAGCCACTACCTGATAATGAAACGTAGAGGGCACCCATATCATATAATCTCTTTTTCAATTCCTCCAGTTCTGGATAATGAGCAAATAAAACCTGCTCAAAATCATTCACCACAATATGCTTCCACTCCTCTACAGGCCTGCTAACCAGTTCTCTTAGAGAAACATCTCGCTCCTGGGGCCTCATCAATGAATAGGCTTCTGCCGTACCTATGCTAAACCTGGGCTTGACCACAACTATATTGTAATTCTCCAGATCCAGCTCAATAGGCTCAAGCAAATCACCTATACCCCCGGCTATCATTGGCTTATTATAAATAAAAAAGCTACAATCTGCACCCAGACAGCGGGCATATTCATGAAGCCGCTCATCACTCAGTCCCAGATCAAATTCCCGGTTCAACAACACAAGAACCTGCGCTGCATCTGCCGAACCACCTCCCAGACCCGCTCCCATAGGCACAATCTTATGTAAATAAAACATCACCTCTCCCAGATCATAATCCTGCTTTAGCAACTTATAAGCACGATACACAAGGTTTTTCTCCAATGGTACATCCACTTCCAGGCCTGTGTTCACAATATAAGTCGAGGTGCTCCGCACAACCTCCACCACATCACGCAAACCATAAAGTGGATAAAAAACTGTCTCTATCTCATGATATCCATCACTTCGCCTGGAAAGTATATGCAATCCGACATTTATCTTGGCATTAGCAAATCCTACCATGTTAAAAATTTTTATATTGACAATAAATTAATAGTCCACCTACTTTGCATCCAAACAGCATTTCTTGTCTCATAACATACTAACACACAATCAATAACACTCAACACACTTAAATCATCTCTATCCACACCACACTCCACACAGCACAACAACAAAGAGACAATCATGAGGCTATTTTCACAAATAACAAGAATAACTTAACTTTTCACTAAATTACAAAATCGTCTCATTGTTATGAAAAAAATTATAGGCATCATCGGCTCTTCTGCTGCTCTCTGCACACCGGGAATGTACAAATTTACCCGGCAGCTCACCCGGCGTCTAGCAGCCAGAGGCCATAGCATTGTATGTGGCGGTCTGGGCGGCGTCATGGACGCCGCCGCCCAAGGCATAAGAGAAGCTAATAATCCACTGGCACAAAGCCTGTGCATTATTCCGCAGGACACACCTCAAGCCGCAAGCCAGTATTGTGACTTTGTAATACCCACAGGTATGGGACGTGCCCGTAATATGCTCATCATCAACACAGCCCATATCCTCATTGCCATAGGTGGCGGGGCTGGCACTCTGTCTGAGATAGCCCTGGCATGGCAGCAGGAGAAAACAATTATTGCTATCACTGCTTTTGACGGATGGGCACGGCGGCTGGCAGGACAGAAATTAGATGATAAAAATGGCGGCCTTATTCTGCCAGCCGCCACAATAGACGAGGCAATAGAGCTCACAGAAAATTTTTTCGAGCACAGCTAGGATAAAACCCTGATAGCAAATAACAAACGCAGTACCCCCATGTTTACTGTATTTTTTGCAGGCTACAAACAAACTAAATTAAGCAATACAGGCTCTTTTATATGATAGATGACCAGAGCCAAATGTTAAATTGGGAGTACAAACCATCCATGTGGGTGATAGGCGCTATGCCAGGGAAGTTCCATAACCAGACAATAACCTGATTTTTGATCAAAAGCAATGATTTATAAAAAGTACCACAATCAGGCTAAATAAACAAATTGTTTAATAGTCCGCAAAATACATCATTAACCTGAGACATTCTTCCTACCAACTTACCCGCTCCTTCTGATAGTTACCGAGACATTCTTACCGATGTGATCATTAACCAAGTCTCTCTACCCGCTCAGAATTTTTCTATGTAGTCAATCCTTAAAAACTAAGGGATAAGGATACAGTATAAAATAGGTAGTGAAATTTTTGAAAGTTTGCTTTAGTAAAAAATAGATAAAAATAAGCTCTCTCTTGAGCTTTTCCATTAACTT
>JALVRO010000054.1 GCA_027031265.1 Bacteroidales bacterium
TCCAAGGTGCCTAATACAGTTCCGACGGCTGCGTCCACAGGTTCTGACCTGAACGGCATGGCCGTTTTAGATGCAATCACCAAGATAAAACTGCGCATGGCCGTAGCCCTGAGTAAGCATTTCAATGGGCAGGATAAGTCTCATACTACTTACCCTGGTGATATGGTCTTTGAAGGTGATTACATCTATGACCGCAGCCGTCCTGACAGACGTATATCTTTTGAGGAGGCCACACAGCTGATGTTTGTCAAACGTGTCAGTCTGAGTGCTACGGGGTATTATCGTACACCTGGTGTGTATATGGACTGGTCCACAGGCAAAGGCCATCCTTTTTTTTACTATTCTTATGGCATGGGAGCCGTGGAGGTAGAGGTGGACCTTTTAACAGGTAAAGTCACACTTTTGCGGGCCGATTTGTTCCATGATGTTGGCGAAAGTCTAAATCCAGAGATTGACCGCGGACAGATAGAAGGTGCCTTTGTACAGGGTATGGGCTGGACATTGCTGGAAGATTTGCGTTATACTGGAGATGGTAAGCTACTTAATCGCACGCCTGACACGTATAAAATTCCGGCTATTACTGATATTCCTGCAGAGATAAATGTGCATTTGCTCGCGGGCTATCCAAATGAGATACCGACGATTCACAGGAGTAAGGCTATAGGCGAGCCGCCGTTTATGTATGGTATTGCACCATGGCTAGCAGTGAAAGATATCATAGCTTCGCTCAGTGGTTACAAAGACGTGCCTGCGATTGGTCTCCCTGCTACAAATGACAGGATAGTGTTGTGGGTTGAGCAGGCAGTGAGCGAGTAAGAAGTTTGTGAGATGCTTTTATTTGGGTATCCATGTGAGTTTCCTGAGCAGATCGTACCTTGGGGCAGTGCGTTGGGTGGCATGCTGTGGGTGTGCTGACAGGTAGTGAGCTAGGATGTTATAGCCGGGTCAGGAAGTCTGTCTGCGACTGCCAGCGAATGCCAACGACTGTGATATCGTCTGTTTGGGGTTGTTTGCCCTGCCATTGTTTGAGCACAGATTCGAGTATATCTCGTTGTATTGCAGGCTCGAGTGGGTGTATTTCAAGTAGTAGTTGTTCGTAGTTTTTCCTGAGGAATTTATGTAGGGCTTCGTTCATTTGATCCTGGAATCCATCTGATTGTAGGTATACCATGTCTCCTGGATATAGCTGTATAGTTTGCTCAGTGTATTCTCTTTCGCGAATATAATTACCTATAGGATTACGAGTGGGCCTGAGTTTTATGATTTTATTGTTTCGAATGATCAGAGCAGGCAGAAAGGCTCCTGCATAGGTCATGATGTTGGTAGTGAGATCAACGACGCATATTGCGAGGTCCACACTGATATTTTTAATAGACAAGATGTCTGTATGCTTGAATAATCGTTTGAAGCTAGTTCTTAGCTCTGTGAGTATGCTAACAGGCGAGAGGTTTTGGTCTTCGAAGATTATATGCCTTATGAATGTTACTGTCTGTGTAGCCAGTAATGCGCCGGGTACACCATGACCTGTTGCGTCACCAACCAGGATAACGAGTTTGTTTTGTGTTTTTTCGATAAAGTAAAAATCGCCTCCGATTACGTCTTTGGGTTTAAAGAAAATAAAATAATTATGCTCCAGGATCTGCTCTAGATATTCTTCTGATGGTAGATAAGATTGTACGAGGTATGAGGCAAAGGTTATGCTATCCTGGAGGCTCTGCAGTGTTTGTTGAAGAAGTTTTGATTGATCGTCCAGTTTTTTGTAAGCCTCATCCAGTTTTTTATATGCTTCGTCAAGTTGACGGTTTTTGATCTCGAGTTTAAGAGTCTGTGCAAAAAGTTTTTGGCTTAGTTCGTTTTGATCTCTTGCGGTCTCTATGATTTTTAGCTGTTGCGAGTATCTTTCTATAATTGAAGCTATTTCATAAGCCAGGCTTTCTAGCAACTTACGTGTGTAATCTTTGAAGCGTGTACTTGGTTTGAAGTAAAGATTTAGTACTCCCAGTACTTTGTCGTTTGAAATCAGAGGGGCTACGTAGTGGCCATGTCCTTCGTCAATTTTATGATTGTGAATTTTTTCTTCTGTGATGATAGTTTGCTGAAGTTCTAAGGTTCTGCCGCAGACGCATTCTCCAGGCTGGATTGTACGGCATTTATCTCCGAGTTCACCAATATTTTTATAGGCTACAAGTTCCAGGTTCCCATCTTTATTAACCAAAAAAATCATGCCTTTGGGAAGAGTCTGTAGGTGCTTATTTGATAGTATTTTATCCAGGATTTCCTGTAAAAGAGTGTTTAGAGAAGTTTTTTCAATAGCTGATTTAGCTACTAGCTGGCGTATTTCATATAGTGTAGCTAATATGGCGTCTCTTTGGGTGGATATTTTGAGTTTGCGGTATGCCCTGATAAGGATAATGATGAGGAAAATAACGATAGTAAGGGATATGGAGGTGATGATAGCTAAATTTTGAAAGAATTTCTTTTTTGATATGAGCTTTTTGGTATTCTGCTTTTCGAGTTCAAGTTTAAGTTTATTTGCTAAGATTTTTTCTTTCAGGTTATATAACATCAGCTGTTCCTTTTGCTGGCCCAGCTGAAGAGAATCTTTAAGATGAGTATATTTTTGTAGAAAGTAAAAAGCCTGTTTATAGTCATTTTGTGAAGAATAGAAATCCATTGCAGTCTGGTAGTAATATTCCTTCAGGTTATTTGGTAATTGATTTATGAGAGCTATAGAGCGTTGTGCAGAGTCAAAATAAATTCGCGCATATTGTAATTGTTTGAGTTTCAGATAAATATCTGTAATATTTAAATAAGCATAAGCTGTTTGTTCGTTTATTCTGGCCTGTTTGAAATATTTAATTGCTTGTTTGAGATACCTTATAGCTTGCTGGTATTGTTTAAGGTTTGTTTTACTAGCACCTAGATTTATATAAATAGCGCCAAGAAGATATGGATCATTAATTTTTTTGGCATAGGACAATGCTTTTTTTAGATAAAAGTCTACAGAGTCTGGGAAAACAGTATCCTCTATGATAGCAGCCATATTGATATAATCAATAACTAAGTATTCTGTGTCGTGGCGAATAGAGTCCAATTTGACAACTAGCCTGGAATAATAAAAAGAAGAATCTAACATGTCTAAGTTATAGAAAACAGTACCTATGTTGCTATATAGCTTGGATAATATGAGAGTATCTTTTTTCTGGTGATAAAATTTTAAAAGATCTCGATATATCTGGTATGCTTCTTTGTATAAGCCGATCTGCGTATAAGTATTAGCCAATGTTAATTTAGCATCATTGACCACTGTTGAGTCTGTGGCTAATTTCATTGCAGAATCACATAGAGCTATGGTCTTGGAATAATTAGTGCTATCATAGGCTATCTTAGCTTTGAGTGTTAGTATTTGGGCAAGCAAGTTAGGCTTTTGCTTATGTGTAGCAATTTTTTCGGCAAGTGAAAGGTAATAAATGGCCGAATCGTTTTGCTTTAATTTATAGTAATTCTTAGCCAGGCGAAGCAGTGTATAGCTTCGCCTGGCTCTATTCTGCTGCTTGAGTGCTATTTTGAGAGAGTCTAAGTCTTGTGCTCTGATAGAGAAAATAAGAAAATATGTCAGAAAAAAGATTAAGACCTTTCTCATGTGTTAATTTTTACATAGATAAGGGATATATTTATGATCGCTACCAAGAATATGCCCAATAAGCCAGTCTTTAAGTGTTATCATAACGTCGAATGCCAGCAAATTGTTTTGTCCTGACTCCAGGTCTAGTTTGAATTTGCGGATTTTCTGTATAAAGTGGTCGTGTTCTTGTTTATGCTGGTCTTTCAGTGGGTAGTTTTTCTCTACAAAAAGTCTTTCTTCTGTAGAAAAATGATAGATTGTGTATTCTTCGAGTTCTTTGAGAATACGAGGCACCTGACTTTCTGCAAAAGCACCTTCGAAAGCTGTAAAGAGCTCGTTGATGATGTCAAAAAGTTTTTTGTGCTGATTATCAATGATTTCGCATCCTGTGGCGTAATCGTCTTTCCATGAAAATAGTTCGCTCATTTTTTTTTAATTGTGTGTTTATTAAGCTCCAAAAATAAAATTAACAAAGTAGATTGCAAAAAGTATTTGATATGTTTCTCAACATCAATCTTTGTGCCTAATATTAGATTTTATACAAGAAAGCTGATTTTCATATTTTCAAACCCTATCAAACGCGTGACTGTGATTGATAAACTTGTTGCACTGGTAAGATTGTGAAAGTTACGGGGATACACTATTTTCTTCATGACTATAGGTTTCTTTTTATTCATAATAATTCTGACAAATTAAGAAAAACTAATAAATTTAGTTTGAGATTTATCAATCAATTCTGCTGCTTTCGGGTGGAATAATCTGTATATTATTAAACAGTGGGTTCAGTTTTTTATGTCATAAAGGCAATATTTTAGGCTAAAGGATTGGTTAAAATCAGGAAACTGGAGTATTGTCTTTGTCTCTCTGCCGGAAAATTTTGAGAATGTAATATTTGAGATAAATGAAGATGTTTGAAAATTTTTTCTGTGGGCAGGTCTGGGATCTCTTCCTATGAATTTTTTTTGATGATTTAGATTTGGCTATTATAGGTTTTTTTAAAGTATTTTCAGGATATTGTTTGTCATAAAATTTTATACTGTATTGCCACAGGATATTGGTTATTTGTTTTAGTTCTTGTTCTATGGCTCTGGAGCCTGCAGAATTGGCAAAAAGAATATACCCTATGCTTCTGTCTTTGTCAAAGAATGCAAATGTAGTGGCACCAGCAATATCTCCACGGTGACCAGCCATCTGAGGGTATACTATCCTCCAGAAAATACCCTGGTAAAGGATTTTTTTAAAGTGTCTTTTGAGCATAAAGTTATAAGACTGTTTGCTAAGTAACTTATTACCATTATTATACCCTTTGATCGTAGCTTGCATAAACCTGGTGAAGTCAGCAACTGATGACTCAATACCACCAGCAGGGGAAAGAATGAGGATATAGTCGTTCGGTATTTTTACGCCAAAATGATAAAGAGAAGACCGCAAAGAATCTGGCTGGCTGTGCATTTCAAAATCAAAACCAGTGCTGGTCATGCCCAGCGGCTCAAAAATGTGTTTATGCACAAATTTACTGTAAGGCATTCCGCTGGCCTTACTTATCGCAAGGCCCACAAATGACGCATCGTCGTTATTATAAATCCAGCATTGACCTGGCCTGGTATAAACAAAATTGAGAAAAGGAAAATACCAACTGCCCCGGGGAGAATAAACTTTATAGAGGAAGTCCTGCATGCTCATATATTTATTGTGGTTAATGACCATGGCTAGTATCTGGTACACAAGTTTTTTCATGCTGAATTTTATTTTAACTTTCACAGGTAAATGATGGGGAAAAAACAATGCCTTGTAGTCAAAAATTGACTTCTTCATACCAGAGGTGTGTGTGGCAAGGTGCAGGATTGTTATTTTGCTATCTATTGCCCATGGATTAACTAGCTTGAAATGTAAATATTTGTTAATATCATCATTAAGTGACAAAAGATTCATCTCCTGAGCTTTCATAAGAGCCACGCCAAGGACAAGCTTTGACACTGAAGCAATTTTTTGAATGGTCTGTGGAGTGTAAGGACGTCGAGTTTCACGGTCGGCATAACCATAACCTTTCATGAAAAACACACTATCAGCTGAATAAACCGCTACACCAAAGCCCACGACCTTGCCTCTTCGCCATAAGCTTTCTAACTTATGATCGAGTGAGTCAGAGAGGCTCTGAGACAAGACAAATCCGGGCAGTAAAATGATTATTATAGAAGCTGCAAGTTTTTTGGTCGAAGACATTGTTTGATTATATTTTAGGCAGCATGAAATTATATTTTTGTGGTTAAATGGACAAATAAAATTTATATGTGTACAAAAGGATTACAAATTTATAAGTATGAAATAGAATTAAACATAAGACAGCTACCAAGGTTTTATAAATAATTGTAAGCCTATTTGTAAAGGCCTATTCTGAACTGTTTCAAAATGATGGGTCTGCCTGTTGTTTTGATTTACCTATACCGAGTAGATATAAAGCTCAGATTCGTGACAAATCAATGCTATAGGTCACACGTCATGTTACTTGTGATTATATTTGAAAAGAGTAAATTATGTTTTGCCATGCTGGGGAAACAAGGATGCTTAGAAAGCCTATCTCATTTTTCTTTAATTTTTATAGTTATATCAGTATTAGACTTAAAATTAAATTTAAAAGTAAAATAATCATCATTATAAAGTTGCAGAACCACAGTATATTTACCATATTCAAGGGGGCCTATAGTATAATCCAAATCATAAGGACATAGACAATTACAAGTATTATCAGTATAGTATTCATTCAAAAAAATTGTATCATTAGACCGATAAGCTTCCGCTTTGAATTCACCATTAGGACAACAAGGAAATACAACATTGTTATGAGTTATTTTCAGTTCGTTCTCATCAATTGTTTTTAATGTAATGCTTTCAGTTTCTGACGATTTTTTGTTTGAGTTTTTACAGTCAGAATGAGTTAAATTTTTTATTTCAAATGTTTCTGTCCCGGAGAATTCTATTTCCATTTTTTCGCAACTCGCAAACAATAGTCCTATTGTTACGGACAGTAGAGCTATTAATTTAATTAAATTTTTCATTTTATTTCATTTTAAAGTTTAAACTTATTTCTTAAAATCAAGACGTACAAGATTTTGATATTATAAATTTAAATCTTTTAAGT
>JALVRO010000055.1 GCA_027031265.1 Bacteroidales bacterium
ACTGCCAGAAGCGTTTATTTGCTATAATAAAAAAAACATTCTTTTTTTGCAATAAATGAAAAAGGTTTTATCATGCGTCGAATATTATTTGTAATTGCGGTATTGCTGGTGTGGAACGCAAGCTTTGGCCAATTATTCGAACGGGTTTACTATGTATCAGGTCGTATACTGGACGAAGAGACTAAAAAGCCCGTACCTTATGTCCTGGTCGTTAATATAAAGAAAGGCAATGCTACACAGAGCGATACTGCTGGCCGTTTTTTGATTGCTATGACTCGAAATGATACACTGCGTCTTTCTTGCTTAGGATACAAAACACAATATTGGACTTTGTCTGATAAAAATCCCAGACACAAGCATTTCCAGAGCACTATTTACATGACAAAGCGTGTCTATAAGCTACCTGCTGTCGATGTGTTTGCAGTACGCTGGAAGATTTTTGTTTACCAGGTTGCACATACGCAGGTCGAAAAAGACCAAACCCAACAGCAGATCCAGGTATGGATAGACAAAGCCATTAGCAAAGAAGACTTGCGTGCTCTGACAGTAGCCTCCCGCGGTGTGGGATTTGTGTTTGGAGGAAAGACTAAATATGAAAAGCAACTGCAAAAGATGAAAAAGATACAGCATTATGCTGAAATGGAAAAACGCATAGAACAGAAATTTAACCCCCAGATAGTGAGCACAGTAACAGGTCTTCAGGGTAAAGAGCTGGAGAAATTCATGGATTATCTCAACTTTGACCGTGATTTTATCCTCAAGACTCCTCAGTATGACCTTGTTATGATTATCAAACAGATCTATGACGAATACAAAAAAGGCAATTTACAAAAGCGGGAAGAGATAATTAACTCCACACCTTTCACACCTAAGAAAAAATCCAGGACAAAAATTAATTTCTAAACACAATCTAAAAAGTGCGTGTTGCCTTTGAGTGTTTTTTTTTTAATATTTGTAAAAATGAACAGAAAATGATTGAAAGATGAAGAAGATTTTTTTCGTACTGATGGCTGTGGTCATTAGCTTTAATTTCTATGCACAAAAACCATATAAAATTAAAATCAAGCCCAAAGAATTTTACCTTGTTGACGCTGGATATAAAGAAGCACTAAAAGAGCTGCGCAAAGGCACAAGATTTTTCAGAAAAAATACCCGTGGCGGTTATCGTCAGGCAGTTGAATATCTCTCCAATGCGCTAAAATACAACACTGATTATGCACCTCTCTACTACGAGCTTGGAATAAGCGAACTCAAGATAGGCAGTGAGAAACAAGGTCTGAAGCACATCGAACTAGCATTTAATCTCAACCCGGACGTTGCACCTGATATCCACCTTTGGTTAGGCAGGGCTTACCACATGAATTCACAATTTGATGATGCAATAGACGAATATTTACTCTATAAAAACTCACTTGACGAGAAAAATCTTGCAAGACAAGAAAAATACATTGACATATACATACAACAATGCAACAATGGTATAGAGCTAAAGGGGAAGGAGTTGCCAGTTATTATCACCAACCTGGGAGAGGGAGTCAACTCTCCTTATCCAGAATATGCTCCTGTATTTGCTCCTTTTGACTCTATAGTCTATTTCACATCACGCCGCCCCTCTGATTTTAACAGCAGGCGCAATGTTTATCTGGATGATGATTATTATGAGGACATTTATTACACGAGCTATAAGATTGGCAAATGGCATAAAGCAGCTATTTTCCCAAAACCAGTTAACTCAAAAGGCAATGATGCCTCGATTGCCATTAATCCTTATGGCACAGAAATAATAATACGCCGTGGTGCTGGCAAAGGAACATTTTATCTTGCTAAGCGCAAGGGTGACGACAAATGGAAAAAGCCAAAGGAGGTTATTCGTAAGATAAACCGTAAGCGTAGCATGGAGACCACTCTGACATTCTCTCATGATTCAACCATTGTTTACTTTGTCAGCGATCGTCCCGGTGGCTATGGCGGCAAAGATATCTGGATGGTTAAGCGCACAGGCCTAAATGGCTGGACCAAACCTAAGAACCTGGGAGAGGTTATCAACACACCTTTTGATGAGGAAGGTGTATTCATCGCATACAATGACAGCATCCTATACTTCGCCTCCAGGGGACACAACAGCATTGGAGGCTATGATATTTTCCGCTCTTATAAATTACCAGATGGACGCTGGACAGAACCAGAAAATCTTGGTTTTGGTATAAACACACCCGAGGATGACCTATATATATATGTTAATAAAGATGGTCGTACAGGTTACTTCACATCTAGCGGTCATGATGGATATGGCGACCTGGATATCTTTGATTTCTTCTTTTACACGCCAAAGCCTTCATTCCTCGAAGATGCCAGGCATAGCCTGTTAGCATTCCAGAATGAGCCTGTGAATGAAATTACCCTTGAGCCACCTGTGCCTATCAAGACCTTGCGTCTGACTGTTGTCAAGGGTATTGTCACAGAATATGGCACAAATAAACCTCTGAATGCCACAATTGAAATAGTGGATAATGAGACACAGGATGTGGTTCAGGTTATCAAAACCAATGCTACTACTGGCGAATATATCGTAATGCTTCCATCAGGTAAAAACTATGGAATGTCAGTCAATGCACCTGGCCACATGTTCTATTCCGAAAACTTTAACATACCAGCTGCACAGGGCTACACCGAAATTCACAAGGATATACAGTTAATGCCTATTGATCCTGGGTCAAAGATTGTTTTGCGTAACGTATTCTTTGATGTCAACAGTGCCACACTCAAGCCAGAATCTTACCCTGAGCTTAACCGTCTGGCAGATATCCTCAAGCGTTATCCTGGCATAGTTGTAGAAATATCAGGACACACAGACAACACTGGTTCATTCCAGTATAATATGAAACTTTCACAACGCCGAGCCGAATCAGTGGTTATGTATCTCGTTTCCCAGGGTGTACCTGCCTCTGCTCTGGTAGCCAAAGGCTACGGTCCAACAAAGCCTATAGCTCCAAATGATACACCCGAAGGACGTGCTCTGAACAGACGTGTGGAAGTTAAAATTCTGGTTAATCCATATTCTACAGCTGGACAGAACCAACAGCAACAAGCCCAGCCCCAAGGACAATAAAGCCTGAGTGTGTGCATCAAAAAAAGGCTAACCTCATTCTTGGTTAGCCTTTTTTATTTTGTTAACTTCACGTGTGAAAAACAGCAATGCTACATCGAGCTTAATAGCTTGGTTAACAAATCCTTTGCTGACTAAAACAAGTAATATGGACATAAAAGAAAGATTAGCCGAATATTTACTCAAGGTCCAGGCCATACAGTTATCACCCAATCATCCTTTTCGCTGGGCTAGCGGCATTCTCTCACCTATTTACACTGACAACCGCCGCCTGCTCTCCTTTCCAATTATTCGCAATTACATCCGTGATGCCTTTGTACAGGTTATAAAAGAGAAATATCCACACACACAATACATTGCAGGTGTAGCCACCTCTGCCATACCACTGGCAACACTGGTAGCCAATGAGCTAAATCTGCCTATGGTATACGTCAGGCCAAAGGCCAAAGATCATGGCTTGCAGAACAAAATCGAAGGCTTTGTCCCTGCTGGTGTTAATGTTGCCGTTATCGAAGATCTGGTCTCCACAGGAGGTAGCAGCCTGACAGCTATAAACAGTCTACGCGAAATAGGTGCTAATGTGCTTGGGCTGATAGCTATTTTTTCTTATGGTCTGGACATTTCTACAGAAAAAATGGATCAGGCAAACATAGAATTCACCACATTGACAGATTACCTTACACTTATTGACAAAGCGCTGGAAATGGATTATATCACAATGGACGAGCTTACTGTGCTCAAAAAATGGCGTAAAGATCCCCAGAATTTTTATTCATCAGAATCAGAGTGATAATTATCGTAAAAGCTATAGTTGAGCACATTATTACGGTAAAAAGCATAAATAGCATCCAGTATTTCCTGGCTAAACATGTTCATACGGGGATAAATACCAAAGAAATAAACTAGTAGAGGGAAAAACACACCCAGCCCTATCAGCAATATAGCTGCTAAAACATAAAGCTTATAGCTCGCAAATCCTTTCTTGAGAATAATTTTACTTTTCTTGACTGTCACATATACTGCGAATAATCCACGTTTGGTGATTTTCAGCGTATTGTCCCCTACCAGTGAAAATCTGTATTTTGGGAAAGTGCTAATCAGGTATTTATGTAGATCAGCATAATTGACCGAATCCTTTTGTATTCTGATGACCATCTGTCTGTGTGTTTACTATTCCAAACAAAGATATGATTTTTTTTACAACAATTGAGCAGTAAAATTTTCTTAAAAAGCATAGAAAAATCACAAAAATTTTATTATTTCTCGTGGCAATCAAAAACCGGGAGCTATGAACATTACAGTAAAGAATTTGACAAGGTATTATGGGCCTGTCCTGGCCGTCGACAATATTAGTTTTGAGGTCAGGCATGGCGAAATTTTAGGTTTTCTAGGGCCCAATGGAGCGGGTAAGACAACGACTATGAAAGTGATTACTTCTTATCTGGCACCAAACAAAGGACAGATCCTTGTCGGTGACATTGATGTAGAAGAAAGCCCTGACATAGCCAGACGCCATATTGGCTATTTGCCTGAGAATAACCCGCTCTATCAAGACATGTTTGTAGTTGATTTTCTCAGGTACATGGCACAGCTGGCTGATGTACCAGCCGAGAAAATCAGCAAGAGAATTAACGAAATGATAGACGTATGTGGATTGCAAGAAGTAAAACACAAACGCATCGCCCACCTTTCAAAAGGATATCAACAGCGCGTTGGCCTTGCCCAGGCATTGATTCATGATCCTGAAATTTTGATATTAGACGAACCCACAACAGGTCTTGATCCCCGCCAGATTATAGAAATACGCGAGCTCATAAAACAAATTGGCAAAGAGAAGACAGTGCTGCTTAGCTCTCACATACTGGCAGAAGTGGAGGCTACATGCGATAGAGTCGTTATCATTAACAAAGGAAAAATCATTGCAGATGGCACTTCATCAGACCTCAGATCTCAGCTTTTCCAGGGTCAGCATTACCGAATCCAGATAGCGAACAAGAAACTGGATGAGGTCGAGACTAGAATAAAGCATCTGCCAAATATGATAAACTACAAAGTCATTGACCCTGGGCAAAATATCCTCTCCTTACAGGGTAAAACTGATACTGACTTTGCCCGGGATATCTTTAACTTTGCTGTGCAGGAAGGCTGGGTCCTAACATTACTTAGCCCTGAGCAGACCAAGCTCGAAGATATCTTTATCCAGCTCACAAGTGAAAACTAAACCCAAAAAAGGCATAACCATGAACAAGATAATGACCATTGCACGAAAAGAGCTAAACACCTTTCTGGACTCACTTAGCGGTTATATCATCCTGGTGCTCTTTCTGGGTATAACAGGCTTTTTCACCTGGCTGTCTGCCAATAACATTATTTTCATTGGCCAGGCAGACCTATTGCCATTCTTCTCTGTAACATTCTGGACATTGTTTTTCTTTGTGCCGGCTCTGACCATGCGCTCTTTTGCCGAAGAAAGCCACACTGGTACAATGGAGATTCTGCTCACCCACCCTGTATCGTTTACAGATGTGGTCCTGGGAAAATTCATGGGAGATTTTCTGCTGATTCTAATTGCCCTGGCTTTTACTCTGGTGTATTACATCACTGTGGCATTGATTGGAACAATTGACCATGGAGCAACTGTGAGCGGATATCTCGGCCTGATATTCATTAGTATGGCTTATGTTAGTATTGGTATTTATGCCAGCTCATTGACCCGCAACCAGATAATAGCCTTTCTCATTGCTATTGGCATAGGTATATTTTTCCAGTTTATATTTGGTATACTAGCAAGTGTAAGCTCTGGTGCATTATCCGGGATATTTGATTTCTTGAGCTTTAATTATCATTATCAAAACTTTGCACGTGGTGTAATAGAGCTTAAATCAGTACTTTACCTACTGACTATCACTACTCTGGCATTATCTTTATCTGTGCTTAACCTTTACTCACGTCGTTACAAATAAAAACCACAAGACTATGAAAAGAAAACAGTATATACTGGGCATAACGCTGCTCACACTTATATTGCTAGAGTTAATTATTCTTGCATACCGTCACCATGTCCGTCTGGACATGACACGTGATCACCATTACACACTAAGCAAGGCCACTAGAGAGATTGTGACAAACCTGGACCAACCAGTAACTATCATTGCTTATTTCTCCAAAAAATTACCACCTGACCTGCTTTCTGTCCGTCAGGAGCTGATAAACACACTGGAAGATTACAAAAGCATCTCACTGGGTAAGGTCCTTTATCAGGTCATTGACCCAAATAAAGACCCTGAGCTCGAAAAGCAAGCTATGCGCGAAGGTATTAGCCCCGTGGTTGTAGAAATACGGGAAAAAGACCAGGCCCGCCAGCAAAAAGCATACATGGGTATGGTTATTAAATATGGTGATAAAAAAGAGGTTGTTCCATACATTGCACCTAATTCATCACTCGAGTATTTGATTACTATGAACATCAAAAAACTGACAGTAACGGACAAACCTAAAATAGCCATCTTACAAGGATATGGTTGTCCTACTTTTGGCAAGATGCAGGGATTTATCAATGCGCTATCCGTACTTTACGATCCTGTACCTTATCACTACGACACAGCAAGTTACAATTTAACCGGATATAAGATTCTAGCTATAATAGC
>JALVRO010000056.1 GCA_027031265.1 Bacteroidales bacterium
TATTTGCCCGAACATTTAAACTTATTCAGCAAATTTTTAAAAATTTTCATGATATTATTTTCTCCTTGAGTGCATTCATTTCGCCAAATTTGTAAAATTAATACAAGAATACTGGAATTTATCGTTGTTAAAGGCCAAAGACCGTAAGTAGTTTTCATATTCTTTACAATCATGGTGAGACATGAACTTTTCAATCGCCATATCATTAACCACGGCAACCCACAACTCACCGTTCTGGTTTTTTTGAAAAATAATATATGTTATATAACCAGATAAAATCAATGCAAACAATGACAGCAATCCAGCGATAACCAACAAAATTTTATCGACCATTTTAATATTCCTCAACAAGAATTTGTGAAGATTTCTTTTTCGATTATGCACAGTGCATTAGCCCATACTTTGATTTTTTGAGTTTCATGCATCGGCGGTGAAATGGATCTCAAAATATGTTTCTGAATCCATTTTGGGATCCATTTGAACTTGTACGACTCCCCTACGTACAGACTGGATTCATACTCGACCAAAAACTCAATAAAGGCTTCCCCGTTGTGTTGTTTAATTACTCTCCATTCTCCAACAAAGGTAATTGGTTTACCATTATACGTATACATGATTTCGTGTTTAACATTACTCATTTTTCTACTCCATTCTCGATATTGATTGTCGTTGTGCTTTTTCCAGACTCATCGCCCTTGAGGCTACATGAATACTTGATAGTTTTTGCAGATGAATTCAATCCTTTTAAACGGATTTGATACTCCGTGCATTTTTCATAAGATGTAAATTCTTCCACATTCATTCCATTCACTTCTGCGACCCACGACTTCGGTGTCGTGTTGTATGCAATTAATGCAACAATAACAACAACAATTGCCATAACAATAGCAGTAATAATTATTTCTCCAAAATACCCATTCATTTTGCCATACCTCAAATAGTGTTTTTACAACGAGTTTTTGCTTCCATGATGCTCTTTGCAGATCCGGTAAGATCAAAGATGTGTTGGATATTTGAAACCAAAACCGAGCGGTCTGCTTTGGAAACCAAGGTAACAACAACTATTTCTTTCTCCATCAGATTTTTAAGAAGTTTATTTGGAGGAGAAAGCAGCATAAGGCTAGTGCGATATAAATCATCTATTACCGCCGCCCCATAACTATATAATAGTGGATTATCAATATATATGATGTTGTTCAAACCAAAGTCGAATTTTACACTGACACCATTGTAATTGTAAAGACGCTCGTCATCATCATCAAAAACGCGTGCGTCACCAACTGGAATTGTGTGTATTGCAATAACATCTTTTACGCCATGTGGACTATTAGTGATTGGTTTCCTATAGACACGATATGATAAAAATGAAAAAGTGCGTGTAGAATGAGTATCTTCGGTGTGTACCTCACATGAATAACGAAGAGGTCCGCCACCCCATTTGCCCCATTCCCACCATTCTCCCGCGTAAGCCGTAGAAAAAGAAAACAGCATGAAAATAATAAAAAATCGAAACATTTTGAATCTCCAGTTTTTAGATTGAGATCGCAGTATACCATCCTCAAAAACAAATTGCAAACCCTAATTTCAAATTAGAAATTTCGGGTAAGAATGGTACATTGGGCCAATAAAAAATCCCCCAAAATGGGGGATTTTTTTTAAAATCAGATTATTGACTTACTGTCCGGTGATCGTTTTTTCTGTCGCGGTAGTGTCATTTCGACAAATAACACTAATTTTATTTTCTCCATTCAAGACAAACAGTTTTCTGGCATAAGAATCGCATTTATTGAATGAAGTGAATTCTCCAACAACGAAATCTCCGATTTCTGCCCTTACTGGTTTTTCGCTATACTTGTCAATAACATCAATCAAACCGACACTCGCAAAAAACACGATAATTCCGAAGATAACCACATTTACAAAATCTTTAATTGCGTTTAAGGTATCATTTTTCATTGTATGCTCCTATAAAAATAATTAACAAATAAAAATCACATTTCAAACTCCTAGCATACAATTATGCCTTCATTAGTTCTGGACAATTTTAAGATAAAATTGGTAGAATTCGCTGATAATACCATTCAAGATATTACCCATGAGGAGTATTATAGCATCCCCAAAAATAAATTGCAAATACCAATTTCAAATTAGAAA
>JALVRO010000057.1 GCA_027031265.1 Bacteroidales bacterium
AAAATCATTAGCGAAATACTCAAAAATACCGTTATAGCATTAGATATCGCAAACAACGGTATTGAAACTGTCGAACTTTTTCATCAAAATAGATCAAAATATGATCTCATACTTATGGACATTCAAATGCCGATTATGGATGGATTTGAAGCGACAAAACGGATTCGAAAAGTTGATACGGATATTCCTATTATTGCTTTATCTGCCAATAGAGATATTAAAGATATCAAAAGATCCTATCTTGCAGGAGTCAATGAGCATCTTAGTAAACCTATTGATATGAAGCAATTGTTTTCTGTACTTTCCAAATATCTATCAAAAGAAGTTAACGCAAATAAAAACCATGAAGTTATATCTCAGCAAAAGGAGAATGACCTTCCCCATTTAAATACCATCAATACAGAACTAGGATTGAAAAGGCTACAACACAATAAAGCTTTGTATAAAAAAGTACTTCATAAGTTTTATAATAATTATAAAGATTTAAAACTTGAAACGTTAAGTAATGAAGAACTGAATAGAACCCTACATACTTTAACGGGCTTAAGTGGCAATATCGGCGCGGAAAAGCTATACAAGATTACCAATACATTAAGCCAAACACTCGATATTGACCTCTGTGACACCTTTTATGAAGAGCTCAATCTAGTCATGAAGGATCTCTCATCCTTAGAGTATGATGAAGAGGAGCATAACAGTACAACAGATGAAAACAACATTAGCAGAAATAGACTTGATGAACATAAAAAAGAAGAACTACTACATATTCTTAAAGATTATGCCCAAAAAAAACGATCGAAACATTGCAAAGATACATTAGATAGGATATTAGACTACAACCTAAGTACCAAAGATAAAACATTCTTTGAAAATCTTAAAGATTTAGTCAATAGACGAGAATACAAAAAGATCGTTGAATTACTTGATGAAAAAAAGAGAACCATTCTAATTGTTGATGATACCATTGAAAATCTTGATATGTTGATCGAATTTCTGAATCAATACGACATTATCGATGCAACCAATGGTGAAGATGCCCTTGAGATAGCCGACCAAGAAGAGATCGATCTTATTCTACTGGATATTATGATGCCTGGAATTGATGGATATGAGGTGTGCAAAAAACTTAAATCCAATCCAAAAACAAAAGATATACCTGTCATCTTTATCACTGCCAATACCGATGAAGATAGTATCGAAAAAGCCTATGAAATCGGTGGTACTGACTATGTCACCAAACCCTTTAAACCAAGGGAACTTCTTTCAAGGGTCAAAAAAGAACTTAAACTGCAAGAGGTAATGCAAGAGCTCAAACTTTTAGCATCCACCGATCCCATGACCAAAGTCTACAATAGAAGATATTTCAATGACATCTCAAAACATATCTTCTCGTTGACGAAAAGAAAGAGAGAAGATCTCTCTATACTTATGCTCGACATTGATAAATTTAAAAAAATCAATGATACCTATGGACATCACGTGGGTGATCAAGTTATCATCTCCTTGGCTTCCATGCTAAAAAACAATACACGTAAAAGTGATATCATATGCCGATATGGCGGAGAAGAGTTTATTTTGCTTCTTCCTAATACAAATCGATATGATGCACTCTCTCTTGCAGAAAAAATTAGAAAAAATATTGAATCAAATTCTTTGGTATTAAACGAGGAAAAGGTTATAGAACTCAAATTTACTGTGAGTCTTGGTGTTTCAGAACTAGATAATAAAGATGAAGATGTGGAAGAGATTATTAAACGTGCTGACCATGCCCTCTATGAATCAAAAAAGAATGGAAGAAACATGATTTCTGTAGCATGATTTTTTCAAAATTTTTAACGCCATACCCATATTAACAACAATACACCAATGCTAATATTCAACCAACTCACTCCATCTGCAAACATCTTTTCAAGTTGTTCATAAAGCATGCGCTGTATAGCCAAAGGCTCAGTAAGACTATGTGCATGCGCCCATCCAATCAATTCCGGCTGCCATATATAGGTAACCAGTTCGGGAACGAAGAAAAAGAGGATAATCCCAAAGAGACCCCAGAGGGTGCGTTTGGGTCGGATGGAGTCAACCGCCCGTTTCAATTTCGGATCGTGCTCCATCCTATCCTGAAGTTTTTGTAATTTCTGTTT
>JALVRO010000058.1 GCA_027031265.1 Bacteroidales bacterium
AAAGAAGTTAATGGAAAAGCTCAAGAGAGAGCTTATTTTTATCTATTTTTTACTAAAGCAAACTTTCAAAAATTTCACTACCTATTTTATACTGTATCCTTATCCCTTAGTTTTTAAGGATTGACTACATAATGGTTTATAGCCTGCTTAATTCTTGCGTGAGTTTCTCCTGTACCAGGCGTGGCGTATGGCGGCGTGCAGTATTCATGTCCACACCCTTGTCAAAAAGGGAGAAAACGCGCACATTTTCAGAGCAAGGTGCTTTCTGCACGCTCGCCAGAACTTTTTGGTTGACCAGGAAAGCCTGTAAAAGAAGGATAGTTTTTACGAAATCCTTGGTATCGTCTGAACGATAAATAAGTTTTTTTCTGGTTCCCGACATGGCCTGAACAAATGGGTATATTTTTGCGAGGTTCTCATGAACGCTCGCAAAAGACGCGTGTTTTTTACTAGTTTCCCAGGAAGTAACGAATATTTCCCATTGTCAAAACTACATAGCGGTCTATAGTTTGCTCAGGAGCCGTTTGAGTTTCTCCTGTATCATGCTGGGTGTAAGGCGGCGTGCTGTATCCATGTCCACACCCTTGTCAAAAAGGGGTATGATATGCACATCTTCAGAAGATTGTAGGCTGCTTTGACCTGCTATGACTATGACTGGTTTGTTAAATTTACGGGCAAGGTCTATCACACGGCCTGTGACTTTGCCCTGGAGGCTCTGCTGGTCAAAGCTGCCCTCGCCTGTGATAACTATGTCTGCCCAAAGGATTTTTTCCTCCAGATGTGTAAGGGCAAAGATAATGTCTGTCCCTGGCCTGATATTTCCGTTTAAAAAAGCCTTTATACCAGCACCCAGGCCACCTGCTGCACCTTCGCCAGGAGTTGTATTGAGCGTGATGTTCAGGTCCCGATGGACAATGTGTGCCATGTTCCTCAGGCCACGGTCCAGTAGGAGCACTGCCTGGGGGCTTGCTCCTTTCTGCGGGCTATAGACAAGAGCGGCTCCCTGCGGTCCATAGAGGGGGTTGTCCACATCAACGCAGGCTGTGATCCCAGGCCATTGCGCTACAGTGGCGTCAATATATTGTACCTTCAGCAGGTTGCGGCCAATGGGCAGAAGAGTGTTGCGCTGCCAGTCAAAGAAGCGATATCCCAAGGCGGCAGCCATGCCCACCCCCATATCTGTAGTGGAGCTGCCGCCCAGTCCAATAAAGATTTTTTCTGCATCCAGATGGATAGCTTTCTTAATCTGCTGACCCAGACCAAAAGTTGTGGTGTTCAGGGGATTGCGTTCGTGGGGCCTGAGCAGTTGCAAGCTACCAGTGAGGGCAAGCTCAATATATGCTGTTTTATTCTCACTGTCCCAGAGCAGAAAGGCTTGCATTTTTCGCCACAGCGGGTCAAGTGTGTCTATAAGGATTTTTTCCACAGGCTGGTTTCTGGCTATAACGTCAAGGAAGCCTTCCCCTCCGTCAGAGAGGGGAACGACGAGTGTTTTGTGACCTAGGGCAGACACAGTGTCATTGATGATATCGGCAATTTGAGCCGCCGTGAATGTATATTTGAACTTGTCCGGACAGATAAGAATGTTCATGAGGCCTTTTTTTAACCAGAAGAAAATCGTGTGTGATAAAAATACATTTTTAACCAGAAAATAACTATTCTTACTTGGAAACCGGACATGTATTACGAAAATACTCTGATACAGGAGATTTAGAACACTGCGGGGTGCTACATGCACGCCCGCTTGCAGTGCAAGGAATTTGCCAGACTATTTATAGGTCAGAAGAGCATCAGTGCAATGTCTATAAAAGAGGCACCCAGACCCATGCCCAAAAATACTCCAAAATTGTCCACGAAAAGGTCAAGGCCAAAGATGCCATTTTTCAGCGTTTTGGATAGCTCAATGAAAGAATAAGGCAGAAAGACATCCTCTATTGCAACCAAGACTGCCAGAAGTATAGACCCAGGGTAAAAGAGGTAGAGAACATGTGAAATTAATAAAGAGGATAAGTTTATTATAGGGAAAATATTAATTTTCTTTTCTCTTTGTAAATCAGGGTGTTCCTTGTAGTAGGATTGAGCGACGTTGAGCACAAAGCCATCAGGGTAGATTAATTGCTCAATTTCTGATTTGTGTATTTTAATAATTTGCTCGGACATACTGGGTAGGACATAGTAATAGTCCAGGTCAATTTTTATTATCTTGACATAGAGTGTGTCTCCTGAGGTTGTAATAAGTGTGACTAGGGAGCTGTCTTGGGGGGTGGGGGTAAACGTAATTGTTGCCTTTGCCTGAAAAGTAACGAGGAATGTGATAATGAGTACAACTAGTCCAAGGCGTTTCATCATAAGAAAGTTTTGAGTATGAAATAAATTTAATTCTTTTTACGAAAAGAACCATATACGGATTTGATTTTACGGTTTTCTGGTTAATGAGTATGCCGTAACAATGAGAATTTAAATATGATTTTTACCTTGAAATAGTTTCATAGATTAAATAGGAATTGTGATAGTGAAAATAGGTGAACTGACAATAAGGATAATAAGCAAGATGATAGTCATAATTATGTAAACCAGGGCTAAAACTGTCCACGCAGAGTTGAAAATAACTTTCCAATTTTTTATTTTGTATCTAAACAGAGATAAGTAGACAGTAGAGATTGCATAGGGCAATATAATCATTTGATAAATGAAGTTTGCTAACACCGCAGTAACTAAGATAAACTGTGTGGCAAATAGGATTAATGAGATGATTATAAGTATGTTAAGTTTATTGTTTCGCTTAATAACTTGTTTTTTTGTAATCATCGTGAACAAGTATAGTTTGCGCTCCAGGGTAGATGATCTCCTGTATTTTACTCTTGTGTATACGTTTACGTTTTGAGTTTATAGTAAAAATGCAGGCGTTTTTTGTGGTCTTGAGCATAACGCCCTGGAATGTGTCGCCTCTGGTCGTGATGATAATTACCAGGGCTGAGTCGTTGTATACAGTTTCAATTTCAGACACAAAGGCTGCATGCGCTCGCATGGTGAGCAGTATGGCAAAGGTTGTCAAGACAAGCAGATAGCGTCTCATTTTTGTAATGGTTGTATATTTAGCCAGAATTTAAGAAAATTGTTGCTTTGCAGCAAAGAAAATATTAACAGCCAGCCGTTTTTAAGAGGCGAAAAATTGTGTTATTTTGACGAGTAGCAGAATTTCTTGACAATGTCATTTAGTTTTTGCCTTGAATAAATCATGCCCACTGGATAGATGTCTTTATATGGATCCTGGCAAGGCGAGTGCTGGTACAGCCAGTTGATTTGCTGCCATTGGCTGGCATTAGGATGGGTAGCCTTCCATTGTGTCCACTCATGGCCAAGCAAAGTGTCCTGCTCAAGCATTTGTTTGCCCAGCCGCTCCATGACCCTTATCTCTGCGTATTCTTTTTGTTCAAATATGGGATTAAAAAAGCCCCAAGAGAGCAGGGAAGAAGGTGCCTCAGGTTCTAACAGATGGATAATTATTTGTGCAGCTCTCTGGCCGATCGGCACAATTATGCTTCCGGGGCGAAAGGTCTGCCCGGTTTTGACCTTTTCTGTTGTAAAAGACTGCACACGTTGATGTCCTTCATAAGGGTAGCAAGCGAATTTAATGTTTGAGAATCTGTAAGTAAAAACGCTGTCTGTGTATTGGTCCTCAATTGTGTAAAATTTTATACCATGTGCCAGTAGGCGCTTGATAACCTCGGTCCATTGTACTGGTATGATGTAAGCCTCTGGTACTGTGATTGATCTGTCTGGTTGGTATTTATTCCACAGGGGCATTGTAATAGTCTGGTTGGTGTCGGAGTAAACTACATAATTGCCTCCAGTAAGCCCACTATGCCTGATGTGGTACTGTTTACCCAGGAATTGCACGTGAACAGTGTCGTCCGTTAGTTTGTATTGCAATGTGTATTTTTTGCCCGCGAGACGGGAGGCCTCTTTGTCTGCCTGAAGGTTAATTTTTATCAGCTTATCTGCAGTGCTGCTGACGGCCTCAATTGTGTGGAGGAGCATATAATAAGTTGCCCAAAGACGCAAACGGAAGTCTTTGAGCATGTGTGTCTCAATCAGTAGCGATGGCCGGTTTTGTGCCCAGACATAGCCAGTGGAATACATTGGGTTAAACGCACTGAGAACAAGTCCACTTGTAGGGTCTGCCCAGCGGCGGAAGGAGATATATTGAAATATTGGTATTCCCTGGCCGTACATCTTTTTTGTCACGTAAGGCAGGTAAGTCGTGTATACCCAGTCGTACTGTTGCTGTGTTAATTGAAATTCCAGAGGCAGGGCATAAGTTAGCACATACTGGTAATCTGCTCCGTCTGTTGTGTGGCAGTCCACGAAAAAGTCAGGTAAGTATTGGTTAAAGAGTCTGATCCATGCACGAATCTCCGGAGCATCTGCTTTGAGATAGTCACGGTTGAGGTTGAGATTCATAGCATTAGCCCGCCAACCCATGATGTCTGGCCCGTTCTGGTTAATACGGTTATATGGACTGAGGCGGCTGAGACCATCGGCATTGAGTACAGGGATAAAGATTATTGAGACATGATCAAGCAATTGGACGTATCGCCTGTTTGTTATCAGGTCTCGCACGAGGATAAAGCCTGCGTCATTGCCTTCGGGCTCTCCTGCGTGTATATCTGCCTGTATCATGATGATAGCCCGGCCTTTGTCTTTAATCTGCTGTGGGACGGTAAGTCCATCACGGTCGACAATGAGAAAAGGCAGGTCGTAACCAGCGCTACTTTTACCAAAGATGTCCATGTGTACCATGGTGGAGATGCTGTCCAGAGCATGGCAGAGACGTAGTGTTGCCGGGTAATCATTAGAGTAATGGTAATTGCTTCTCTCAGCCAGGGTAAGTAGTTTTTGACCAGACGACAGTGTAATGATTGCAAGGGAGAGTATTATCAGAACAGAAAATTTTTTCATGGCCTGTGGGTTGTATGTGTCTATTAACAAAGATAAGCACAAGGAATGATAAAAAGAAAAAAGCGCGGCAATTAGCGCCGCGCCTGCAAGCCAGAGGAGGTGACCCCTCGCTCATGAGATTTGTCCTTTCGGACTGCTGCAAAGTTAAGTTATTTTTGACGGTTAATCAATTTTTTTGTCACAAAGTTGTTGTTGCCTGTTTCATCCTGTCGCAGGAGTGATTAGCACTCCCGACTAACAGAGATGTTATACCATTTACGAAAAATAAACTAAAAATTCTATTCCCTGCAAGCGTGCAGAAGGCTCCTTATAGGGAAATTGAGCGTTTACTATTTGTACATTTTTAGCCAAAAATATGTGCGATCTCCCCCTTCATTGGGATAATCAGAACTGTGGCATTAGATACGAAGGCTTGCGTGATGGTTTACTAGCAGATAGAATAGAGCGAGGTGCCGGCGGCACCTCGCTCCAGAAAGACAGGACCTTGCACTGGAATATTTATTTTTCAGGAAATGATGGTTTGCTAGGTTAATGTCATAACTTGCTTATCAACAGGCTGTTGAATAATAGCTTGAAGCTAGCGGCAGTGGACCCGCGGAACTGTGGATTGAATGCCATGAGCACCAGTTGTCCTTTGTTTTTCCTGAGCCAGACAATAGCGCTGCGGTTAGCTATGAATTCTGGGTGCTCTGCAAATCCGCTCATCAGGATGTCTTGTCTGGCAAATTTAGCTATCACGCGTCTGTCTGTGTCGTATTCTGGTAGTCGTGTGGTGAACACAGGACGGGCACGGTAGAAAACACCTATTTCTCTAGGCAATCCCAGGGTTATTTCGCTGGGTTTAAGTGTGATTTTTACCAATGATCCGGGTATGTATAAGCCTTTGTCCCTGAGCTGCTGTGATATGTCGTCGAAAGGCAGTGCGTATTTATCCTGTTCGTTCCATTTCAGCTGTCCCTTGAACAGGCCTGTAGACCGTCCCCATGCTATGACTATGCCGCCTTCATCAATGAATTTTAGCAATTTATTAAAGCCTTTTTCCTCCATGCCTTTAGTATATTCTGGTGGATAAAACGGTTTGCTATAAGCATTATTACCCCATTTATACTGGCCAGATTTGAGTACATCAGGGCTATTGTCCGGGAAGACAATAATGTCAAACTTTGATAGGTCTGCTTTGCTAAACTCGCCCGGATGAAGCACAGTATAAGGAATATGATATGTGTCAAAGATAAAGCGTGTCCAGCCAGCATCCATGTCATGTAAATAAGTCTCAACAAGGGCTATCCGTGGCATCGCCAGTTTGTGGCGCTTGACCTGCAGCCGTTCATTAACAAAAACAGGATCTACATCCAGGGCGGTAAGGATGTTTTTTAGTTTAGCCGATGTAGGTATAATGAAGCTTCCCCTGGAGTATGTCCTGTCTCCTATTTTCAGAGAGTCATCAATGCGAAAGACATTTAGCCCTTGCGACATAGCCATGAATGCTGCTTTGTAGCTATCATTATAAGTGGCAGGGAAAAGGGTATATTTGTATGATTGTGGTCTGCTACCTTGTTTAATGCTAAATGTACCCTGGACAGGCTCCAGATCATCTGCAGAAAACGAGGGTTTAAAATTCAGTTCTATTGCTCTTACACCCGTATGCAGAGGAAGTGACCACGACGTAATGTCATAAGGACGTATCATTGGACCGCCTTTGGTATAATGACGCACAGGGAAAGTCTGTT
>JALVRO010000059.1 GCA_027031265.1 Bacteroidales bacterium
ACTATAGGGGAGACCAACCGGCGCCGTGCCAAGCAGCTGGCTTATAACAAAAAGCATGGTATTACTCCACGTCAGGTTGTCAAGAGCCATGACCGTATGCTTTCGCAGATAAAAGAAGAATTAGCGCCGTATTACAGCGATGAGCAATTGCATGAGCAGATAGCCCAGGGCATAGCCAGCGACCCAATTTATCAAAAGATGGACAGCAAACAGTTACGGCGTGCCATCGAAGAGGCACGCCGTAAGATGGAGCAGGCAGCTAAAAAGCTGGAGTATATGGAAGCTGCCCGTTGGCGTGATGAGATGTTTGAGCTACAGCGTTTGTTTGAAAGCAAGTTTGGCAAGCTGTGATGTCCAGATTCCTGATGTTAGTTGAGATTTAAGTTTTTTGCTAATGTTCTCTTCGGTAAGTAATAAAAGAATTACAAGAATAAAGTGGTCTAAAAACCATAATCCTTTGCAAGCCTGGTTGTCCAAGAAGATGAAATTTTGACAGGCTGGTTTGTTATTTTATTGATTGATGGTAAGTTGGTCTTTCTCGGCCTCTTAAAATTAGTCTTCCTATAATGGCAAAAAGAGCATCTCAATTAAAAATTGGAGTAATAACGAAGTGTGGATGCTGATTTTTAGGTGGTTATATGTTTTGCTTTCACAAGGCGAACTCACAAAGATTCTGATTGATGGGGAGTTGTTGACGATACGTTATAATATTTTGAGACCCAGGAATAGGACGTCGTCCACCTGATCTAAATTACCTTTCCATTGTTCAAAGATTTGCTCTAGGATTTGTTTTTGCTCCTTTAATGGTTTATTGTGAATCTCCATGAGTATTTTTTTTAGTCTTGAAACTGTGAATTTTCTTTGGTTAGGACCGCCGAATTGGTCTGTGAATCCATCGGAGAATAGGTATATTAAATCGTCTGGGGAAGCTTGTGTTTCATGATTTGTGAATGGACGTTCATTAATGTGAATGCCAGCAGGCTGCCGGTCTGGTTTGAAAACTATCAACTGACCATTGTGTATTAAATACAAAGGTCTATTAGCTCCTGCATATTGGAGCTTGTATGTTTGTGTGTTTAGGACAAAGAGAGCAATATCAATTCCATCACGGCTTTCGTTTTCGTAGATACTACCTTTTTGTGAGAGTGATAATTTGATGCCTTGGCGAAGCATGTCAAGCATTTGTGCTGGATTTGTTACGTCTTCGTGTCTGTATATTTCGTTTAATAAGCTGATACCCAGTAGACTAACAAATGCTCCAGGTACGCCATGACCTGTGGCATCACCCATGGCTACGATTATGCAGTCTTCAAGCTTTTTTGACCAGTAGAAGTCACCACTGACCATATTTAGGGGTTTATAAAGGATAAAGTGATCTTTGAAATTTTGTCTGAAAAATTCACTCGATGGCAAAATGGCTTCCTGTATGCGTTTCGCGTATATTATGCTGTCTGTTAAGTCTTTGTAAAGAATTTTTAATTTTTCTTGTTCTTGCTTTAGTTTGTTTTGCAACTTTATTTCTTTGGTTATGTCTTTTTTGATAGCTACGAAGTTGATAATCTGTCCCTGATCATTTTTAATGGGGGCTATCACAGCATCTTCGACGAAGATAGATCCATCTTTGCGTTTATTATAAAGTATACCATGCCATATTTGACCATTGAGTATTGTCTGCCATAGGTCAGTGAAAGTATCAGGTGGTGTGAGGCCTGATTTTAGTATTCCTGGATTTTTGCCAATGACCTCGTCGGGAGAATAACCAGTAAGTTTTGTGAAAAATGGATTAATGTATTCTATTCTACCTTGAGTGTCTGTTACGACAATGGCAATGGGACTTTGTTCTATGATTGTGTAGTATTTTCGTAGTTCTTTGTTTTGTTGTTCGATGAGTTGATTTTTTTCTTTAAGAGTCTCAAGGATTGTTTGCATTTCAGCGTTCCGCTCTTTAATTAGCTTATAAGATTTACTGCGAAGATGTAAGTTCCAGAAAATAATTATAGAAAAGAATAAAAGGGCGATTAAGCTTGCTATTAGAATCCATTGGAGTCTTTTTTTTGCCAGGCTCTGGGCTTTAGCCCGTTGTAGTTCCAGATCTTTTATTTTTAGTTGTTTGGCAAATTCGATACTATCGAGAGCCACCCTCATCTGCACTTCGAAGCGGCTCTGTGCTTTGATCAGATCCAGATAATTTTGTTTGTTAACCAATGAGTCACGCAAAGTAACTTCTTGCTCAAAGTATTTATATGCTTTTTTGTAGTTACCTAGATGTTTATAAATATTTTTTAGCAGCCTGGCACTTTTCATCTTATTTTCGGTGTAGCCCAGTTTCTGGCTCAGTTTGTATGCCTGTTTTGCATAGTCTAGAGCTTTGTGATATTTGGCTTTGTTAAAATAAATTGTTCCAAGTCGTAAGTAGGCCTTGCTAAGACCATCAGGATCTTTAATTTTTCTATAGAGTTCAAGAGCTTTAAGTGCATAGCTGACAGCACTATCATATTCTTTCTGTCGTTCTTTTAGGGTTGATAAGTCCAGGAAAAGTATGGCCAGCTTAGGCTTTAGTTTTGTTTTGCTTATGATTTTAAGGCTTTTTTTATAATAAAGATTAGCACTGTCAATAAGCCCTTGGGTTAGAAATATAGATCCAATGCTTTTGTAGACACTGGCAATTCCTATTTGATCGTTTATCTTTTTGTAGTATTCAAGGCTTTTGCGGTAATATTCAATTGATTTATCCAGGTCTTTTTGTAAACTGAAAGCATTGGCTAAATTTGTGTAAATAGAAGCAAGACCTTTGTAGCCCTTTACTTGTTGCTGGATTTCTAAGGCTTTTGACCAGTATTGAATAGCTTTTTTTATTTCTCCAAGATTGTTATATAGATAAGCATAATTATTGTAAATAACGGCTAATAATTGTTTGTCTTTGGTTTGCTGGGCTATTTTTAAGCTTTTATTTAGATATACTAAGTCTTTATCTAGCTGCCCTAGATTATCATAAATAGAAGCAATGTTTAGATAGGTAATAGCTAAAGATTGTAGATTTTTGGTTTTAGCTATTAATTTGGCAGCTCTCAGGTTATAACTAAGAGCAGAATCTGTCTCTCCAATTTCCAAATATAAATATCCCAACCACCCCAACACTTCTGCCAGGGAAGTAGTGTCATGATTTTTCTGAGAAAGGGTATATATTTGTTTGCAAACAGTAATGGTTGTCTCAGGTCGGGTGAGATACAGCTGGTTTGCAAGTTCAAAAAGTGTATTTATCCTTGTAGAATCAGGTATATCTTGTGACAAAATGTGGCGTAAACTATCAATTTTTTGCGCAGATATGCCCAGTGGCAGTAACAGAAGTAGGCTTATGTATAAAATCTGTTTCAAGTTTTTTAGTAGTTAAAAAAAATTAGCGTGCAATTTATAAAGTAGTGTAGTCAAAGCAAAAATTAGACCTTTAAGTAATAATTATAATTATTTACTAATTGCTTTTGATGAATTATTTTAATTAAAAAAAATTGTCATAATGTTAAGTAATATTTGGATAAATATCAGGCGTGCCGCCAGGCACGCCCTGATAAGAGCCCAAATTGATGTGTAATGGGTTAATTTTGATCTTTGTATGTGTCTAGTTTACATAATTATTTCAAAAAGTCGGAATTCTGGTATTCAGGGTTAGGGTATTTGTAAAACCCTTCTCCTGTTGCTACACCTAATTTGCCTTTGTCAATAAATTGTTCTTTTATTTTCTGAGCTCGTGCCAGAAGCGATTTATTTCCAGTCTGCTTGTAGCGAAGCATAATGATATTGTAAACAGTATTCATGCCTACAAGGTCAATAATTCCAAAAGGTCCGACCTTGGCTCCTGTGCTAATCATCCAGGTTTTGTCAATGCTCTTGTAATCGGATACTCCATTAAAGTAAAGAGTCTGTGCAGCTTCTAAAAGCGGAATAAGCAAAGTGTTAAGCACATAACCGGGTTGTTCTTTGTGAATAGGAATAGGAACGAGACCTATACGTCTGGCGAAGTTTACGACTATATCAAAAACATGAGGGTCAGTATCTTTGTGGCCCATTACTTCGCCAATGTTGGCAGCCCATACAGGGTTGGCAAAATGAAGTGCTAAGAACTTTTTTGGTCTGCCTGTTAGTGGCGCTATCATGCTAGGTATTAGTGTAGATGAGTTGGTGGTTAAGATAGTTTTTTCGGGCAAAAGGGAAGAGAGTTTCTGGTAAAATTCCTTTTTTAGTTCCAAATCTTCTGGTATTGATTCGCTGGTAAGATCTGCATAAGATACGGCTTGTTTAAGGTCTGTAGTGTAAGAAAGAAAGTCAAAAGCCTTTTTCACCTGTTCTTCTGGCATTCCATACTCTTGTGTAAACATCTGGGCATAGGCCTGGTGCCTGGCTTTACATGTTTCTATTGCCTCATTATTAATGTCATAGACTATTGTCTTGACACCATGTAAAGCTGCCTGCCATGATACCTGTGAACCAAGTACGCCTCCTCCAAATACCGTAAAATTCTTAATTTCCATTGCCCATAAGTTTTATTTCGTCCAGTGAAATTGATTAATTTTTTAATTTTAACAAAAAATTGTGCTTAAAAACATATTTTTGCTTTTCCAACGTTTAAAAATAAAAATGAGCGAAATGAGAAAAATTATTTTTTTGATAATCAGTGTTTTATTTTCAGCTGGTCTTCTGGCCCAGAGCCAGGCTTTTACTTCGCTGCTAGAGAGGCATAGCAATGATACTGTCCTGGTAAAAAGATTAAAAGAATTTGCACGTAGCGGCATTGAGATGTCTTTACCCATGGGGGATGTAGCGCCCATCCAGATTATAGATACTGCCAGGTCTTATCTGGGTACACCACACTGTATGGGAGGACTGACTCATAAGTGCATTGATTGCTCGGGATTACTATACGTAACCTTCAGAAAAGTGGAAATAGATGTACCACACAGTTCTGAGGGAATTGCCCGTTATGGTAAGCTCATTCTGGATATAGACTCACTAAGGCCTGGAGATCTAGTCTTTTTCGTAAGAACATACAACACAAAAAAACTCATTACACACTCTGGTATATATCTGGGAGACAATAAGTTTATTCATACCTCGGCTAGCCGTGGAGTAATGATTTCTGACCTAGGAGCAGCCTATTATAAGGAGCACTTTATTTTCGGGACAAGGATTTTCGAACAGTGATTAACATGGTTAAAAAAGTTAAATGTGCTTGATTTTTTTTGATAAAGATTTAATTTTGCAGTCCAAATCCCGTCGAGAGATGGCAAAACCAGAGAAAGATGAGAACACACAAATCTAACCCATCCCACAAGAACACAAAACCACAGAAAAAAGGTGGTAAACCCCAGACAACAGGCGACCAGGGATTAATTCGTCTGAACAAATTCATTGCACATTCTGGGATTGCTTCCCGTCGCAAGGCAGATGAGCTTATTAAGGCTGGTTTTATTACTGTTAACGGACAGAAAATCACAGAATTGGGTTACAAGGTCCGCCCAACTGATGACGTGCGTTTCAAAGGTAAGAAGCTCTCGGGCGAAAAGCCAGTGTATATTGTAATGAACAAACCCAAGGATGTGATTACTACAGCTTATGATCCGCAGGGTAGGCGTACGGTAATAGACCTGCTTGGTGGTAAGGTAAAAGAGCGTGTTTATCCAGTAGGCCGTCTGGACCGCAATACTACAGGAGTACTTCTACTGACTAATGATGGAGAGTTGACCCGCAAGCTCACACATCCTAGTAGCAAGGTACCTAAGGTATACATTGCCACACTCAACCGGCCTCTAAAGAAAAGAGACCTACAGCGCCTTGTAGAGGGAATAGAACTGGAGGATGGTAAGGCTGTTGCTGACTCAGCAGTTTATGTTGACCCAGACGATAAAACAAAGATTGGAATAGAGATACATAGTGGTAAGTATCACATTGTGCGCCGTATGTTTGCAGCAATGGGTTATAAAGTTTTAAAACTTGATCGAATCAAGTTCGCCTTTCTTGACAAGAAAGATTTGCCTCGCGGTCAATGGCGTTTCCTGACACAGAAAGAAATAGGTTTCCTCAAAATGATAGCAGGTCAGCAGCCTATTAACCTTAAAGATAAAGTCGGGAAACAATAAATAATTGGTTTATCAGGATTTTGATGTGATAAAAAAAGATATATCCTTGGATCACACAAGCCCTGTTCCCAAACAAAGCCGCCACGGATGTCCGTGGCGGCTTATGTTTTGGTGTGTTTACCAAAGGTGTAATGTGCTAATCAAGCTAGAGTTACAGTTATGAATTAGCGCTGTTTTGAATCCCAAATCAGCGTTATTCCCGCATTACCCTGGTTTTTATTGTGTTGTTTTCTGTTTTAATAATGATGAAATATATACCTGAGGCAATATTACTGAGATCTATCTGTGCTGTATTAGCATGTCTGTGTATTGGTACATTAAGTTGTTTGCCTGCAGCATCTGTGAGGATTATGTCTTTGATTAGCTCCTGGCCATTGTATTCCATTGTACAGTAATCTGTAGTTGGGTTTGGATATACATTTATAAGCGGCTTATTTTCTTCTTCTTCCTCCTGATCAGCTGTGGCTTTTTGTTTGACTGTAACATAGAAAGATACATGTGCTTTAGCTCCATACGGATCCTGTGCCCAAAGTGTTAGTTGATATGTTCCGATAT
>JALVRO010000060.1 GCA_027031265.1 Bacteroidales bacterium
ATAAAGCACATTATACTCCTCAGTTCTCCTGCCTGCACCTCCAATCATTACATCAACTATAACCCATTGATTATCAGGGGAAATATCCAGCACACTCAGGACCACACTCCCTTCATTTGTTACATTCATTCTTTTAGCCCACTGGCTAGCATCTGTTAATATATACTTACTCTTATCTGATTTGACTATCACCCTATCCATCTGCTCATTCTCATAAATACTTACAATTTGCTCATTGCCCGGAATAAAATCCAGACCTGGCTTATTAGTATAATGAATCTCCGAAATACATGCATCGTTCCATCTTGTGCCAGGATAAACATCCAATATTTCAAACCTGACAAAATAAAAATCCCGTAACGAATTGTACATATCGCTTTTGGCAAACTTACTATAAAACTGGGTAATATATTGAGACACAAGGCCTCTGCGAAAAGCCTCAATATCACTTCTGGTAAAAGGTAATTTGAAATATTGATAACCCTCCTTATCTTCAAGCGTTATGATAAACGACCCTGGATAAGGCCTAGCTAAAGCCATAAAGCCTGTTTGAGCCACCATGCTCACATCTGTAAATCCCACATATAATGAGACCTTTAGCCGCTTTATTCTATTATTCTTTAAGAATAATTCCCTTGATTTCTGGTAGCCATTCGCTATTGCTATATACCCAGGAATGTTCCTAAGCATTGCCAGACACACCCATTGCCCCACTCCATTATCCTTTGCTCCCTCTACCCATGCTGTATGTAGGTCATTATCCAGTAGGTTAGCTGGTGTGTAGGGACCAAAAGATAAATCATCAGGTTTATCAAGCTCTGAAGAGGCACTGTAAATACCTCGTGCATCCTCAAAATAAAATGACTGCCACGATGTGTCTACTAAATAGCTTGATTGACTGTGAGCTGGTACAGGAAGACCAAGCACAATACACAAAGCCGTTAACAAGAGGAGGGACTTAAAATCCACGTGTTTCATTTACAAAAAAATTTACCCACACAAAAACATGTGGCATTTTACCCAAGATAGCCAATACAATGATATATAAAAAAACAATTTGACTAGCTAAAAGGCTTAATCAAAACAGCGCACAAAATCAAGAATAAAAATTTACCTGCTCCAACACACCCGATATACATGAGCAAGTCATACTGGCGTTTCTAAAAGCTATACCCCTTTATTTTGGTCTGGCATAAACAACAAAGGCGGCCTGCGGCCGCCTTTAAAAACTGCTCATTAATTGCTTTTTTTACAAATAACCTAAGATGAGTTTTGCTTCATCACTCATCATCTCAAAGTTCCATGGCGGATCAAAGACAGGATTAATCTTTACCTTATTTACACCAGGGACTCGTGAAACCCTATCTTGCACAGCCATATAAACCTGGTCAGCAATAGGACAGTTAGGTGCTGTAAGAGTCATATCAATTTCCACATTATTATCCTCGTCAATATCAAGACGGTAAATAAGCCCCAGATCATAGACATTAACAGGAATCTCTGGGTCATAAACCTCCTTTAGCGCTTTAATAATCTCTGCCTCAAGCTTCATCAGGTCGTCTGCGCTACTTGTTGTGTGGTTGTTATTCTGCTCAGACATGATTCTATTGTTTTTTATATTGTTTTGCGATATCTTTTATTCTCTGTATCATAGACATAAGTCCATTTGCTCGTGAAGGTGACAGATGCGTTGTCAGACCTATTTCCCTGACAAAATTAATATCTGCATCCGCTATTTTTTCTGGACTTAGACCATTGACTACCTGGAAGAGTAAATAAAGTAAGCCTTTAGTAATTATTGCCTCTCCATCACCTTTGTAATAAAGCTTGCCATCTTTTAGCTCTGCCACTATCCATGCTCGAGAAGTACAACCTTCCACAAGATTGTCCTGTGTTTTGAGATTATCGTCAAATGGTTCTAACTTTTTGCCAAGATCGATGATATACTCATATCTTGACATCCAGTCCTCAAAAAGTGAAAAGTCTTCAATTATCCTCTGTTGGCGTTCTTGTATTTCAGACATCTTTATCTTTTTTTCTGCTAATATAAAACTTTGGTCTGAAATACAAAATTATTTTTCTCATTCTTGATATTTAATCGCGTGTATACTGATTTTCAATGGGTAAGTATCACTTTCGAGATTTAGTCTAAGCTCATTATCAATGATTTGTCCATGCACTTTGTTAAAAAAGTAAGTCTCTGACTTTTCGCACGAAAGATACTTCTGATAGCCAAACAAAGGCTGGTTCACCCTCAGAGTCAATGAATTTGGTATAATTAATTTTTTACCATGGATTCTAAAATAATTATCCAGACTCCATTGTACCTGTATATTCTGATCTCCATAAACCTGATTGACTATTATTAAGGTCTGGAAAGTTGTGTCATATTCATGCTTATCCTTTAAGGTATAAGAAATGGTGATCTGGGCATTATATAGTCCCGTATAGCTGACTACTTCACTTTTATTGCATGACCCAAGGAGGACTAGCAAACTCAAAATTATGTTAAAGATAAGTCCAAATCGGTTCATGATCCAAAATTTACAATAATTATTATTTTAAATCTTTTCTTAAAATTTACGAATTTTACCACTAATATGTTCACCTGGTTTGACGAAATGACAAATTTAAGAGATGAAACCTTACTCTTATAACGCCCTCGTTTATCTAAAGTTACAAATTATTAATCAAACACTTGTACTACTTTTAGAGTTTGCGTTAGGTCAATGTACATTTATGTTTTTTTATTAAAATATTATGATTAGTTTAGCCGTTAGTTTTACAGACCAATTAAGCCTTAATTTATGAATAAGTGTCTCTGGATAATAATAGCATTAACATTTTTTTGGTACAGCTCAGTCTCACAAATATTCCAATACACAAAGCCTACATTGTACATATCTCCTACTATTACGCTGGGGTATACTTTTGGATGTGGCTGGAATTATGGTTTTGATCTTACTGTTGGTTTTAACAGGATAATGCCAACAGTTCCAGAGATAAACTCTGCTCTTAACATGCAGATTTTTTTCATTAATTATCAAGGACAACTGCACCGGATTATTGATTTTAACCTGGTAGCCGATAGCAAGATGGCTCAATTCGGATTAGGTATCGGACGTATATGGAAACGTTGGGGCTATAAAAATGTGAATAAAGACGCAGCTCTGGGCTACTCATTCATTTTCAATCTCTCTGCCAACGACTATAGAATACCCTTTTTTGCCGCAAAAATTTTTGTACCCTCCCCCAGATGGTCGTGGTCTGCCCTGCCTTATTACTTTTCTTATTATACTTTTTGGCGTAGAGAACCACTGGTTATACACTAACTACGTTTGGGCTTGATATAAATTTTCCAGGTGCGCATATTATAAGTTTTTCCAACAATAAGTCCTGGCAATGCTACAAACATTATAAGAAGACCAAGTACTACACTGACAAAAGCGACAAGTAAAAAAATCAAGAACAACAATAAAGCTGCAGGTCCTTGGGCCCTAAAAGACAAAGACGACAACATTTTTTTGGGAATAGTTGTTACGAAAAAATTCCCTGCCTTATATATCCCCCGGCTAATGGGATACATGCTGCTCTTGACCGTAAGCTTGCTAACATTTCTAATGGGAACTATTGTGTGTCCAACGATTATCATTCTATGGTTAAGGATTCTGAATTTCCCCTCTACCTTTTTGCCTCCAAAATTACGCACAACGATATATCTACCAGGATTGACCACATCTACCTGATAACCTGTACGGCTGACAAGCACCAGCACACTATCCCGAAAAATAGCATAGCTGGGTATACTCAATAAAAAAGTCATTAACAATGGCAGGACAAAACGCTTCATAACTATCTAATTTACTTATTTTTAAAACGCAAAATGTTATAAAAAAACATCCATTTATTTGTAAAGTAAAATATTTACTTTAGTTTTGACTAACAAAAAAATTTTGGTAAAAATTACAACTATGGCTATTCTGATTAATAAAGACTCTAAAGTTATTGTTCAGGGTTTTACTGGAAGTGAGGGTAGTTTCCACGCCGAGCAGATGATCAAATACGGTACAAATGTAGTAGGAGGTGTTACCCCTGGTAAAGGTGGAACTAAACACCTGGATCGCCCTGTTTTTAATACTGTAAAAGAAGCTGTTGAAGCAACAGGAGCAAATGTATCTGTTATTTTCGTTCCCCCTGCTTTTGCTGCTGATGCTATTATGGAGGCCGTTGATGCAGGACTGGAACTGGTTGTAGCAATCACCGAAGGTATTCCTGTTCAGGATATGGTCAAGGTCAAGAAATACATGGAGGGCAAAAAGACAAGGCTTATTGGTCCGAACTGCCCAGGAGTGCTCACATCAGAGGAATCTAAGGTTGGCATCATGCCTGGATTTATTTTCAAACGTGGTCATGTAGGCGTTGTGTCTCGCTCTGGTACTTTGACTTATGAAGCGGTAGATCAAGTTGTTAAAAAAGGTCTGGGTGTAAGCACAGCCGTTGGTATCGGTGGCGACCCTATCATTGGCTCTTCTATGCTCGACATTATTAAGCTCTTTATGGAGGATCCTGAGACAGAAGCCATTGTTATGATTGGAGAGATCGGTGGTGGCATGGAGACAGAAGCAGCACGCTGGATAAAAGAAAATGGAACAAAACCGGTTATTGGCTTTATCGCAGGTCAGACTGCTCCAAAAGGACGCCGTATGGGACATGCTGGTGCCATTATCGGTGGTAAAGAAGACACAGCCGCTGCAAAAATGGCTGTTATGCGTGAGTGTGGTATCCATGTTGTCGAATCTCCAGCCAATATTGGACAGACAGTCTATGAGGTACTTAACAAATAACAACCATAAGAAACAAAATAAAGGGGATATCAGCAGGTATCCCCTTTATTATTAACCAAATGTCTAAAACACATAGTCATGAAACGCTCAACCCGTTCATATATTCTCTCACTTATCCTCTTTATTATTTCAATGCCTATACTTTTTATGTGGAAAAAATATAGCAGTTTTGGTATAGTTGTCCTGGCTTTTTCGCTTGGTTTTTTATACCGTGCTTTTAAATATCACAAGGAAGAAAAATTTATGGAAGATGAAGATTAAAACAATCTTTAACCATACACAATAGATTGATTAACAACTTATTAAAAACAAAAACATGCAACGTTCAACGAGATATTTCATTTATACTTTTATTCTCGATTTGCTGGGTTTTGTGCTAATCGTAGTGAACAAGAAACTTTATTTTGTTGGGCTGACTGCTATCATAATATCTGCACTCTATCTTATACTTGCACTCAGGGCCAGAAAACTTGAAAAGGAAAAAGAATAAACACCAGGACTGTCCAAAAGCTGAATCAAAGTGCAAAAATCCTGGGACAGATCAACAATAACTATCTATAAATCAATAAGATAACTTACTGCTTATTCCAAAGTTATACCTTTTTTAGACTTTTTCGGGCTAAGAAACAGTCGCATCATTATAAACCTCAATTGCTTTTCCCAGAGCCTTATCTGCACGCAATGATAGCATTGTAGCCATGGCGTATTGCAATACACTCATCAGTAGTAATACAAATGCAAGTCCATTGAGTCCTTTAACCTTTAGCAATACAGCAAAAAGTAGAAATATAGTACCAAATGTGCCTAATAAAACCGCAAAAACCTCCAATGTCCTGTATAATCTCACCCATTCCTGTGCCTCTGCGTCTTGATTGAGAATAGCAAAAAAACGCTTTCTATTGACATTCTCACCATTTACAAAAAAATTTTTGCCTGTAAAACGTGAATGCTTAACTGACAATCTATTCTGTTCTTCAACATCCATGGCCAGCGTAACAATTTTTGTTTTACTTTTTAGAGTCTACATTCATATCGCTGTAGGGGAACATTGCGGGGTACCAGGAGGCACGCCCGCAATAGACAAGTATTCGATAGACAAAACCACTTATTAAAATGCGATTCCCTATTCCCAGATGGCTAAAATTTAATTTCCAGGAGGTGGGGGTGGTGGCGGGGTAGCGCCGAAGAGCTGACCAAGCTCAGGTACCTGTGACGCTGGCATCCAATTCGGCAAGCCCTGTTTCCACACATAAGTCTGCGGGGTCAGCTGTCCGGATGCTGCCATCTGTTGCAACTGCTCCATTGTGAAAGGACCCAACTGCTGACCGTCTTGTGCAACGTAATATTGTGACATGGGAGGTGGAGGCATACCAGGACCTGCCGACGGATTAGATCTGGCACCTGCTTGCTGGTTCATCATCATCTGCATCATAGCCAGGCCCATCATACCTTCAACTCCACCTGAGACATTACCACCCCTGGCAGCGTCGCCCATTGCTTCGGCCATCTTAAATTGCTGGTATTTAGCCATATCTCCTAGCATGTTCATGCCAGCACGCTCATTGAAACGTTTTTGAAGCTCCTCGGGCAAGTTTATACTGCTGATCAGGAATTTATGAAGTCTCAGGCCATACTCTGCAAATTCAGCCTGGAGTTTTTCCTCTATAATATCAGAAAGTTTCTTGTAATTTGTAGAATAATCAGCCAAAGCAAGCCCACTACCACCTATAGCCGAGATAAAGCTAGTAATAATATTACTACGCAGCTCGCCGATAATATCATCTGTGGTCAGGTCTG
>JALVRO010000061.1 GCA_027031265.1 Bacteroidales bacterium
AGGCAAATGGACGTACTTACCAGTTGTATAGTTTTTCGTTTGTAGAGCCATGGTTTGGAGGTAAGAGGCGAAATACATTTTCAATATCGGTTTATTCCAATATTATTACCAATGGAGTGACACAGGAACAGGCCAATAAGAGTCCTATGTACACACGCAGGACAATGCACATGTTTGGTGCACAGGTAGGCCTAGGGCGTCGTCTTTCATGGCCTGATGATTATTTTACGCTGTCCAATTCCCTGGCGTTTGATTATTACCTGATTGATAGCTTGCAGACATATATCAATGCTCCTAATGGTAGTTATAATTTACTTAGTTTGACCACTACTTTTGGGCGCAATTCTGTGGATAATCCTCTTTATTCACGTCATGGATCTGATTTGTCTGTTAGTGTAAAGCTCACACCGCCGTATTCTTTGTTTTTGAAAAAAGATTATACTCACATGACTCCTGCCCAGAGGATGAAATGGGTAGAGCTGTATAAGGTTAATTTCAAGGGTACTTGGTATTTCAAGGTTATAGGAGACCTGGTCTTTTCTCCAAAATTTGAATATGGTTTGATGGGATATTATAACAAGAATATAGGATTTGTACCATTCGAAGGATATACAATGGGTGGTGACCCAATGGGTTATTATGCTTTTGGCAAGGAATTTATCAGTTTGCGGGGTTATGAGCGTGAGGCTTTGACACCTAGAGGTTATAATGTAGCACATCTTTATTCGAAATATACCTTTGAGATGCGTTATCCTGTTTTGCTCAAAGAAATGGCCACTGTATATGGTTTGGCGTTTGTGGAGGCAGGAAATGCCTGGTATAATTTATATGAGTTTAATCCGTTTAAGTTATATCGGTCTGTTGGTGTGGGTGTGAGAATGTTTATCCCAATGATGGGGTTGGTGGGTATTGATTTTGCTTATGGTCTGGATGCACCTCCAGGATCTGATAAGATAAGTGGTTTCCACTATCACTTTGTTTTAGGCAGGCAGTTTTAAACATTAAATAATTAACAAATGAAAAAAATAATTTATTTACTTGTAGCCGTCTTGTTTGTAGTAATGATGGCTTTTGTAGCTCCCAGAGAGCAGTCTAGCGTAGCACATGTTGATACTGATTATATACTGAAGAAGATACCAGCATATCAGGATGCACAGAAAGAGTTGGAATCTCTGGCACAGCAGTACCGTGATGATATAAATGCACATATTCATGAGGTAGATTCTCTTTTTAGGGTTTACCAGGAGAATGAGGTTTTGATGACACCAGAGATGAAGAATAGGATGAAAAAACAGATAATGGAAAAGGATAAGCAAGTCAAGGAACTTCAGAAAAAATATTTTGGTCCTGATGGGCTATTGGCAAAGAAGCGAGAAGAGTTGATGAAACCAATCATGGATAATGTATATAACGCTATCAAGGAAATAGCAGAGCAATCACATTTGGACTATGTGTTTGATAAATCTACAGGTGAGATACTATATGCTAATCCGGCTCTTGACCGCAGTGATGTGGTGCTAAAGAAATTAGGTTATTAACAAATAAATAAAAATTAGAAAAATGAAAAAATTAGCAATTTTAATCTTAGTACTGAGCTCATGGTTTATGGTTAATGCTCAAAAATTTGGATACCTGGATCTTAATACAGTTTTAAAAGCACTGCCAGATGTAGAGCAGGCAAAAGCCCAGCTGGAGAAAGAATATCGTGATGTGCAGAATCAGCTGGAAGAGATGCAGGTAGAATATAACAAGAAGTTACAGGAATATCAGAATAATATTCAGTTACCTGATAATGATCCAAACAAGTGGTCAAAGGCTGTTCTGCAGCTGAAAGAACAGGAATTACAGGACCTGCAGCAGAGAATAATTAATTTCCAGAACACAGCACAGCAGACTTTGCAGCAGAGGCAGAATGAGTTGTTTCAGCCAATTTATGATAAAATCAAGGCAAAGGTTGATTCCATAGCCAAGAGCAAGAAGCTGGTAGCTGTGTGGACAGAAGAGAATGTTTATTATGTGAACAAGGATATGGTTATAGATATTACATCAGACGTAAAGAAAGCATTGGGTATTCAGTAATTAATTTTTTATACTACGGCTGCCGCAGGCAGCCGTAGTGCG
>JALVRO010000062.1 GCA_027031265.1 Bacteroidales bacterium
TTAACCATTACCAGGCTGACCCAAAAACAGAACCATTGGCTATAGGTGGTTTTACCCCGTTGAGCAAAGTTTATTTTTATGACCCTGTACCTGATGCTTTGACTGAGAAAGAAGCAAAATATGTGCTAGGTGCACAAGGTAATATGTGGACTGAGTATATTAAAACTTTCTGGCAAGTGGAGTATATGGCTTTGCCCAGAATGACAGCTCTGGCAGAGGTGCTGTGGACAAAAGCTGAGCTTAAAAATTGGCAGGATTTTAGACGAAGACTCAAGCAGCAGATGAAACGCTTTGACCAGATGGGTGTTAATTATTGTGACCATTACCAATGATGTGTAGGCCGTGCGTGTGAAAAATGTTTACACTGCTTTAAGTTGATTGCAAATACATAGGAAGTTTTTTTTAAGAGTTTTGCTTGTGTAAACTATAAATTAGCCTTGTTTTTACATTTCTTTTTTGGCTATGGTTGATTATTGACCATGGCTAACTTGTGCTTTGTCTATGAGGAATAAAAAGCCTGGTTTTTCACATTTATCCAATAGAATATCCAGACTTCTAAGTATAATGCCATAGATGTTAATTCGTTTATGTAATTTTTAGAAAAACCTTTTATTTTCATAAAAAATAAAAATTGCATACTATGAAAAACTTGGTTATTACATTTTCGTTATTGGCTGTATTGCTGCTGAATCCATTTACAGCCAGTGCAGTAACCGTCGTGCCTGCTGCTTCCCACCATTCAATGGTTGCTCCAAAGACTAATTATACAGCATATCATGCGTTGATTTTTAGACAGTTAGCTGATGAAGGCAAGAGTCAGACTAATGCCTTTATTTTTGCCCTGTTAGGTTTGCTTGTTATTCCTCTGGGATGGCAGAGATATTATCTGGGGTATAAAAAAGAAGGAATTATTATGACGATCCTGGCTCTGACAGTTATAGGATGGCCTGTTGCATGGGTGTGGACACTGATAGATTTGATAAAAATATTGGATGGTAGTCTAAAGCCAGCAGATGGTAGTGAATACACTGATTTTCTGTGATTTTTTATTTGTTCCAGCGAAAAAAGAGAGGCTGCCTTTTAGGGCAGCCTCTCTTTTTTCAGGATTTTGTAGCCTTTTTATTCTCTTAGGAGGGGCACTCTTTTAACCAATTAAAAATGTGCTAGTAATCAACGTACAAGCTCCCTGCGTGCTGAAAGCATCGAACGTCCCCTTCCTGCAAGGGAGCTGAAAGCATCGAACGTCCCCCTCTTACAGGTATGCTATAATCACCTCACGTCCTCTTCCTGCAGGCATGCTATAATCATCTCATCTCCTCTTCCTGCAAGCGTGCTGAAAGCACCTTGCAGGATAGATATATTAATTTTCTGAATGGTATAAAATAGAATGATTGATTGCAGTTTTTTTATTGAGTCATCAGAAAGATTTCTTGTTGCAAGTGCCACATTTTAGCGTAGATGCCATTATTTTTGACCAGGTCGTAATGTTTGCCTTTTTCTATTATTTTTCCTTCATGTAGGACGTAAATTTGGTCCATGTGTTCCATGCCAACCAGTCTGTGGGTTATCATTATTGTGGTTTTGTCCTGCATGATTTCCAGGAGTGTTTTCATTATTTCTGTCTCTGTGATAGGGTCCAGGTTGGCTGTAGCTTCGTCCAGTAGAAGGATAGGAGCATTTTTTAACAAAGCACGGGCTATAGCCAGTCGCTGGCGTTCTCCTCCGCTAAGGTTCATCCCTTGATCTCCTATGTATGTGTCAAGACCTTGTGGAAGTCGAGCGATAAAGTCATAAATTTGGGCTTGTTCAAGGGCTGTTTTTATCTGGTCATCTGTGGCATCTGGCTTGGCCAGCAAAAGGTTTTCGCGAATAGTGGAGTTGAATAAATATGTGTTTTGTGTAACAACTGCGTAATATTCTTTTACTTGCTCGGAATTGATGTTTTTCAGCTCCACATTGCCTATTTTTATACTACCTTGGTCATAGTCCCAGAATCTAAGAAGTAAGTTAAAGATGGTTGATTTTCCCGCGCCGCTAGGACCTACGATAGCAATCTTTTTTCCTTGAGGTGCTAGTAGAGAGATATTGTCAAGTACCTTTGTGCCG
>JALVRO010000063.1 GCA_027031265.1 Bacteroidales bacterium
GCCTGGAGGTCATTCATAGACTGATGGATGGGCATAAGTTTACATTTGCAGAAGCTCTGGAAATGACCCGCTCGTCAGTACTGTTTACTACGCATACGCCAGTGGCTGCAGGGCATGATCATTTCCCTGATGAGCTGATAATGTCATATTTTGGTCATTATCCCGAAAGGCTTAAAATCTCATGGGAAGAATTTGTTTCCCTGGGCAAAGTAAATGTGAATGATCCAAAGGAGGAATTTTCAATGAGTACGCTGGGTGCAAACCTGGCCTTGCATATAAACGCAGTTAGCCGGAAGCACAGGGATGTCACACGAGAAATGTTTGCCCATCTGTGGCGTGGCTATTTCCCGCAGGAGTTACACATTGATTATGTCACCAATGGTGTGCATTTTCAGACCTGGGCTAATAACTACTGGAAAACCCTGATTGATAAACACTTCAGCGTGTCGAGCGACAAGCTATTGCATAACAAAGACGTGTGGTACAAGGTTTACTCTATTCCTGCAACCGAAATATGGGAAGCACGACAAAAGACACGCAAGGAGCTGATTGATTACATTCATACAAGATTGACAAAACGCTGCCGTCATCACAAAGATCCACGGCAAATAATTGCCATAGAGAACAATCTAATCACAGATAGTCTGCTATTAGGCTTTGCCAGACGTTTCGCAACATACAAACGAGGCTATTTGCTATTTATGGATCCTGACCGTCTAAACCGTCTGGTCAATAACCCAGATAAGCCTGTGCGTATTCTCATAGCAGGTAAGGCACATCCGGCAGACAAGGCTGGTCAGGACATAATAAAGCTGATCGTAGATTATTCCAAGCGTCCTGAGTTCATAGGCAAGATTATTTTCCTCGAAGACTATGACATAGATCTAGCCAGACGCCTGATTTCTGGAGTTGATGTATGGTTAAACACACCCACCCGCCCATTGGAGGCATCAGGGACCAGTGGCATGAAGGCTTCGATGAATGGTGTGCTTAATTTCAGTGTACTGGATGGATGGTGGATAGAAGGATATGTACCAGGAGCTGGGTGGTCTCTGCCAGAGCAGAAAGTTTATGACAACCAGGAGTACCAGGATCAGCTGGATGCAGCCATGATTTATGAGACACTGGAAGAAGAGATTGTTCCGCTGTTTTATGACCGCGATGATACTGGTGTACCACAGAAATGGATTGAGTATATTAAGAAAAATATAGCTGAAGTCTCACACAGGTTTACCACTGCACGCATGCTGGATGAATATTTTGAGAAATTCTACAACAAGATGTATGAACGACGGAAACTATTGATGGACAAGGAGTTTTTGAAACTACATAATCTTGCTGCGTGGAAACACAGGATAGCCAGTTATTAGGACCAGATAAAACCTGTACAAATAGCCTTTCCACAGGAACAGCAGAACGCCTTGCGACTGGGAGAGATCTTCAAGATCAGCGTTGTGATGGATATTGGTATTCTGGATCCTAACAGCATTGGAGTAGAGCTGGTAGTAACCGAAGGAGGCAGATTTGTTGACAAAAAAGAATTTACGCTGGCAGGGACAGAAGATAAATTTGCTACTTATGAACTAAAAAGTAAGATAACAAAAGCTGGTATCTTGAGCTTTGGTATCCGTGTGTATCCCAAACATGATTTGCTCGCCCACAGACAGGATTTTGCTTTTGTAAAATGGATTTAACATACTGAAGGAAAAACATAATGTGCTCTAATTCAAAAAAATTAACCATGTCTTATCTGAAATTTGACCGTAATCAGCTAGTAAACTTGAAGTATTCATTGTCTCTGGAATTTTTACGTTCCAATCGTGCAGGATCTTTTGCCTTTACAACCATTCCTTATTGTAATACCCGCAAATATCATGGCTTACTCGTGGTGCCTCTGTGGGACATGGATGGTGAATGGCATGTGTTACTCTCTGCACTTGACGAAACCATTATCCAGCGTGACAAGGAGTTTCATTTTGCTCTGAGAAAATACCCCACAACCTACCATCCCCAAGGACACAAGTATTTACATGATTTTCACACAGATCCCATCCCCACACATATTTACCGTGTAGGAGGAGTGAACCTGAAAAAAGAGGCTATTCTGGCACAGAATGAGGAGAGAATAATGTTCCGTTATACCCTGCTCGAAGCGCATAGTCCCACAAAGCTGAGGTTACAGCCATTTTTTGCTTTTCGTGAGCGTCACCACCTGAGCAAAGCAAACTTTGACGTTATACCCAAAGTCGATTTTGTGGACAATGGCATCAGATACCGCATGTATGAGCCATACCCATATCTTTACCTTCAAGCATCGAAACACTTTGACTATGTGCATGCCCCTGATTGGTATTATAATGTAGAATATGACCAGGAAAGATGCCGGGGATATGACTACCAGGAAGATCTGTATAGCATTGGATTCTTTGATTTTGAGCTAAAAAAAGGCGAAAGTATTGTTTTCTCAGTAGGCACAACACCCATAGAACCACAACAGATTAAAAGAAAATTTACTCTTGAGGTAAAAAAACGCATTCCACGTATATCTTTTGAGAATAATTTGCTCAATGCAGCAGAACAATTCTTTATCCACAGAGACAAAAAACTATATATCATTGCTGGTTTTCCGTGGTTTGGTGTATGGGCAAGGGATACTTTTATCTCTCTGCCTGGCCTGACCATAGCCACAGGCATGGTTGACAAAGCATGGAAAATACTGGACACCATGAGCGACCACCTGCGAAATGGACTTTTCCCAAACGCTGGTATGGATGAAAACTCTGATGTCAACTCTGTGGATGCTCCCTTGTGGTATATCTGGGCTATCCAGCAGCTTGATTACCACACTGGCCAGAGAAAAAAAATTATTAACCATTACTGGAAATACTTCAAGCAAATTCTGGAGTGGTACCGCAAAGGCACTGAGTACAATATACAGATGCATGACAATGGTCTGGTCTGGGCCGCAGCCCAAGGCAAGGCCCTCACATGGATGGACGCAATAATAGACGGTGAGCCTGTGACGCCACGGCATGGTTACCCTGTCGAGATACAGGCATTGTGGTATAATGCTGTAAAATATGCCCTGGAACTAGCTCACCTGGTCCAGGACCAAGAATTTATTAATCATTGGCAAGACATACCAGGGAGGACAAAACAATCATTCATTGAAAAATTCTGGTCCTCAAGCCGTGGCTATCTAGCTGATTATATCAATAGCCAGGAGGTGAACACCCAGATCCGTTCCAACCAGGTAATAGCCACTTCCCTACCCTACACAATGCTGACAGTGGAGCAAATGCACCGCATCCTGGATATTGTAGAGAAACAATTACTTACACCCAAAGGACTGCGCAGTCTCTCTCCTGATGATCCGCAATACATTGGTATCTATAGGGGTGATCAAAGAAACAGGGACATGGCTTATCACCAGGGAACTGTGTGGGTCTGGCAGCTAAGCCACTTTGTAGAAGGTTATCTACGTGTGCACGAGAGAAGTGGTATCCATCTGGCACAGAAGCTTTATCACAATTTTGAGGAGGAAATGACCAGGGCTGCCATTGGCACAATATCAGAGATCTTTGATGGAGATGCTCCGCACAAACCACGTGGCGCTGTATCACAGGCATGGAGTGTGTCTGAAGTGCTGCGTATTAAATACATCATTGAAAACTTTAAAAAACATTTTTCTTAAAAATGAAAGTTCTCGTCTTTGGGTGGGAGTTTCCACCACATATTAGTGGAGGTCTGGGTACAGCCAGTTATGGCCTGACCCGTGCTCTTTCCAGTCTGGGTGTGGGTATTATTTTTGTGGTGCCCAGACTCTTTGGTGACGAGGACCACAGCATTGCCCGTCTTGTAAGTGCTGACTCTGTGCCTGTTCGAATTCTGACAAAAAAGAATATTGCCAACCAGGATATAAGCCCGCTCGATGATATTTCACGGGAGATTACCACAGAAGAACAAAGCATATTTCTAGACCAGGAGCTATGGGAGAGAATACACAAGATTGAAATAAATTCTCCTCTGCTGGCTTATTCCACTCCTGAGACCTTTGCTGAATATCTCCGTATGCTTGGACTTAGTGAAGAAGATATTACGCTGGGCCAGCAAGGACACATTACATTCTCAGAAAAAGGTCAAATCAGCTCTACACGGATAAGTACAAAAGAAATGGAATCAATAGCCAGACAGGTACGGTTTTCATTCACAGGAAGCTACAGAGGAGCTCTTTTCCAGGAAGTGGTTAATTATGCTATAGTGGCTCGGGAAATAGCCAAGCATCATGATTATGATTTGATACATGCACATGACTGGCTCACTTTCCTGGCAGGTGTGGAAGCCAAACGTGTCTCGGATAAGCCACTTATTATACATGTTCATGCTACAGAATTTGACAGAAGCGGAGAGAACATAAACCAGCAGGTCTATAACATTGAACGCTATGGTATGGAGAACGCTGATTATATAATAGCTGTGAGCAACTGGACCAGGAACATTATCATTAACCGTTATGGCATAGACCCTGGCAAAGTTTTTACTGTGTATAATGCTGTGGATCATTTACCTGACATTGGACATAAATTCGAAAAGACTGTGCCTGAGAAAATTGTCACTTTCCTGGGGCGCATTACTTTTCAGAAAGGCCCGGAATATTTTATCGAAGCTGCGCGCCTGGTACTGGATCATTGCCATAATGTACGCTTTGTGATGGCTGGATCTGGTGATATGCTCTGGCGTATGATTCGTCTATCGGCAGCCCGGCGTATCACAGACCGTATGCATTTTACGGGTTTTCTCAAAGGTAAGGATGTAGTGCGACTTTTTAGCATCTCAGACGTATATGTTATGCCCTCGGTATCAGAACCTTTTGGAATTTCACCCCTGGAGGCAATGAGATATAATGTGCCTGTTATTATTTCCCGTCAATCCGGAGTCGCAGAGGTCCTCAGACACGCAATAAAAGTAGATTTCTGGGATACACATGCTATAGCTGATTCAATCTTTGGTCTGGTTAAATATAACAGCATGTCACAAATGTTCCGAAACTATGCCCGTCAGGAGCTGGAGCAACTGAAATGGGAAAATTCTGCACGTAAAGTTATTGCTATTTATAGGCGTGCATTACAAAATAATTAACACACAAAAACATCTGAAAATGAGAGCAATAATATTTTACTTCCAGGTACACCAACCCTTTCGTCTGAAGCGTTACCGATTCTTTAACATAGGAAGTGACCATTACTATTATAATGATTTTGCCAATAAAAGCATCATCCACAAGGTATCAGAGAAATGCTATCTCCCAACCAATGCATTACTTCTGGAACTGATTGAACGGTACAAAGGCAAATTCAAGGTAGCCTTTTCCCTGTCTGGCACAGTCATAGACCAGTTTGAGAAATATGAGTCACGTGTGCTGGATAGCTTCAAGCAACTGGCAGACACAGGACAGGTGGAATTTCTGAACGAGACTTATGCTCATTCACTGGCCTCGCTAAAGAGCCCTGCAGAATTCGAGCGCCAGGTCATTATGCACCGTGAGAAGATAAAAGACCTTTTTGGCCAGGAAGCACGCGTTTTCCGCAATACAGAGCTTATTTATTCTGATGATATTGCACACATGGTCTCACAGATGGGATACGAAGCAATGCTAACAGAAGGAGCCAGGCATGTATTGGGCTGGCGTAGTCCAAACTTTGTTTACTACTCAGGTGTAGAGCCAAAGCTCAAGCTATTGCTCAAAAATTACCGGCTCTCAGACGATATAGCATTCCGTTTTTCCAATCGTTTCTGGGACCAGTGGCCACTGACAGCAGAAAAATATGTGAGCTGGCTAAAAGCTATTGATTCCGGGCATGAAGTAATTAATCTTTTCATGGATTATGAAACATTTGGCGAACATCAGTGGGAAGAGACAGGTATATTCGAATTCATGCGTGCTCTGCCAGAATTTATTTTTAACGGGACTGATTTCACATTCATGACACCCTCTGAGGCCATAAAAACATTTCAACCTGTAGCGCCTATACATGTGCCCCATCCTATTTCATGGGCCGACGAAGCAAGAGACCTGACAGCCTGGCTGGGTAATGAGATGCAAAGGGAAACATTTGAAAAAATTTATTCACTGGAAGGTTTGGTCAAAGAAGCTAATGATCCACAGATGTGGAAAGACTGGCTCTACCTCCAGACAAGCGACCATCTATATTACATGTGTACTAAATATTTTGCAGATGGTGATGTTCACATGTATTTCAACCCCTACGATACACCTTATGATGCTTTTATCAACTACATGAATATTGTCAGTGATTTTGAGCTCAGGCTAAAACAGCATCTTTACACAGCACTGGGGGACCGTGAGCCCACAACTCCTGATGAGATAAAAGCTTTGATAAACAAATACCAGAAAGAACTGGACAGACTCAGGAAAAAGCTGGAGACCCTACTACCCTCAACCACAAAGACAGCCAAAGCAAAGACACGCAGCCAATCAACCACCACGAAGAAAAAAAGCACAAAGGCCAGGGCACAAAGCAAAAAAACTACAAGCAAAACTGTATCTACCAACAAAAATACAAGAGGGAAAAAATCATCACAGTCCGTCAGGAAAAAATCATAAGCCTCAGCTCTCTGTATACTCCACATCCATATCTGCATCGGGGGTGAAGTAATAGCCATTTTTGCCGGCTAGAGTATCATCAGGCGGTGGGGGTGGTGGGGTGGGCTGCAGGATAGCCAGGACAAAACCTGTAACATACCCCGACAGATGTGATTCCCAGGATACATCATAGGCAAAACTTGGCAACATTCCCCATATAGCGCTACCATAAAGAAAGACCACAACAAGGGATAGGGCAATCATCTGCTTCTTGCCGCTGGCTATACCATAAAAGAAATGAAAACTGGTCAGAGCATACACAAGGCCGCTGGCGCCAATATGATAGCTCTCCCGTCCTATTAGCCACACCAGCGAGCCTGTCATTAGCCACGAAATAAGCAGTACCTGCCAGGCATGACGCGGATGAAAATAAAAAAGTGAAAGCGTCAGAATAAACAATGGGAGACTGTTGGAGTAAAGATGTTTTAGAGTGGCATGAATAAGTGGAGATGTCACTATACCGACCAGACCTGAACCTGTACGCGGCAATATACCCAGTCGATACATATCATGCCATAGTGTTTGCTGCAAGAAAAACACCAGCCACAGCAAAGCTATCAACAGCAATGCTACAAAAAGCGAGGCCCGCAGTCTAAGCGAAGTGGTATGTGGAGCTGTGTTTCCCAATTCTTTCTTTTTTTATGTGTGGTGTTTTAAAAGACCTTTACCATATTAAGAGCCAGAAATCCCTTGCTTTTTTATAGTGTGGGGAAATTATTTGTTTGTGCGCCTGAATCCTGTCAGTCATTTTGCCTTTCTTTATCACCTGCCATAGAGCTATGCCGCTGGTTCTGACGGACATTACGCATAAGTCCCTTGTACCCTGTACGTTCGACAGGTGTGTGACGAAATATTTTATTAAACTCTGGCTTTGTGAGACTTTCCAGCTTCTTGTCAGTGAGGCTTAATAAATCCGGTCTGGGAGCAAATTCCTCCACTGCTGTGGGTCGTGCGTGTCTGTTCCATGGGCATACCTGCTGGCAGATATCACAACCAAAGACCCAGCCGTGGAGCTGTGTTTCGGCAGAAAAATCACCCCGGTATTCTATTGTCAGATAAGAAATACATTTACGGGCATCCACGACTCGAGGCTGCACAATGGCATGTGTAGGACAAGCGTCCAGGCACCTGGTACAGGTGCCACAAAAATTCTTTTCCCAGGGCTGGTCATATTCCAGCTCAATGTCCACAATTAGCTCGCCAATAAAGAAATAAGACCCTTGCTTGGTCAAGAGCAAAGAATTTTTACCAATCCAGCCCAGGCCTGCCTGCTGTGCCCAGTAGCGTTCGAGCACTGGTGCGCTATCTGTGAAAGCGCGCGCCTGAACTTGCCCCCACTGGTGCTGCATTCGCTCCAGCAACTGGCGCAGTCGCTTCTTTATGACATAATGATAATCTGTACCCCAGGCATAACGTGAGATTTTATACTGGCGCAGGCTCAGGCGTCCGGCAGGCAGGTAGTCCATCAGTACCACGATGATGGACCGTGCCCCTGGCACGAGCTGGGCTGGATTGAGACGCTTGTCCACATTGCGCGCCATATATTCCATACGGCCATTATAATTATTCTCCAGCCACCTGATCAGATGGTCCCTTTGTTCACTAGCTTCCCGCACACGTGTTATGCCACAGGCAGAAAAACCAAGCTCCCTGGCCCACTGCTTTATTTGACTGGATTTTTCGCTCTTTGTCATCACTTACTGTTTAGCAGCTGCACAATCTGATTGACAATATCCTGTGCTACTTTGGTCTTGGACTTGAGGGGAAAATCTTTTCTGTGTCCGTGTGGAAAAATAAAGCTCACCTTGTTGGTATCCACACCAAAGCCAGCGCCTTTGTCCCTGAGGGAATTGAGCACAATGAAATCAAAATTTTTCTTTCGTATTTTCTCCATGGCGTTTGTGAACTCGTTATCAGTCTCGAGGGCAAAACCAACAAGCAATTGTCCCGGGCGTTTTTTCTGCCCCAAAGATGCGGCAATATCTGGATTTTTAACCAGACGGACCAACAACTCATCGCCTGTTTTTTTAATCTTTGTATGTGCCTGCTCAGCAGGACGGTAATCAGCCACAGCAGCAGCCAATACAGCCACATCAACCTGTGGAAAAATTTTCTCTGCCTGCTCATACATTTCACGTGCTGAGGTCACACGAATGAGATCGATACCAGGCTCATCAGCATCCAGAGAAGTAGGGCCTGAGATGAGGAAAACCTGTGCCCCACGGCGTACCAGCTCACGGGCAATGGCAAACCCCATCTTACCAGAGGAAAAATTTCCAATAAAACGCACTGGATCAATCATTTCATAAGTCGGACCTGCAGTAACCAATGCTTTTTTACCCGTGAGGTCCTGCTCTGTGGAGAAAAAATCACGTATAAAGGCCACAATATCCCCAGGTTCGGCCATACGTCCCTTTCCCACCAGACCACTGGCAAGTTCCCCTTCTGCCGGCTCTATAATGTGCACGCCCCGCGAAGCGAGAATTTTCATATTTTGTTGCACAGCGGGATGACGATACATATCCAGGTCCATAGCTGGAGCAACGAAAACGGGACAACGGGCCGACAAATAGGTTGTGACCAATAGATTATCAGCCTGGCCATAAGCCATCTTTGCCATTGTGTTGGCAGTCAGGGGAGCAATAACAAAGGCATCAGCCCACAATCCCAGGTCCACATGAGAGAACCATTGTCCTGTTGTGTGGTCAAAAAAATCTATATATACAGGATGATGCGATAGTGTAGCCAGGGTCAGCGGTCCGACAAATTCCCGTGCCATCGGTGTCATTATTACCCTTACCTGTGCACCGCTACGGACAAACTCGCGCAACAGATACACGGATTTATATGCAGCTATACCGCCTGTGATGCCCAGTAATATTTTTTTATCCTTTAGCATAAGCAACTTTTTGTGATTGCATTAAGTCAAAAATATTAAATTAGCGTGTAAATTCATAAAAACCACAGGCATGATTAATGGGAAGAAGGTCGTGGTGATAATGCCTGCCTATAATGCCGAGAAGACCCTTGAGAAAACTTATAATGAGATACCAGGTGATATTGTGGACGAAGTCATACTCGTTGATGATAAGAGCCAGGACAACACAGCCCAGCTAGCCCGCCGCCTTGGGATAAACCATGTCATAGAACATAAAAAAAACCGGGGATATGGAGGCAACCAGAAAACCTGTTATCAAAAAGCGCTGGAGGTAGGAGCAGACATTATCATAATGCTGCACCCTGATTATCAATACACTCCAAAACTAATTCCCTCCATGGCATATCTGATAGCCAATGAAGTCTACCCTGTGGTGCTTGGTTCACGAATACTGGGACATGGAGCACTCAAAGGTGGTATGCCTCTGTATAAATATATAGCCAACCGTGTGCTGACCTTTGTACAAAACCTTATTATGTGGCAGAAACTATCTGAGTATCACACAGGTTACAGGGCCTTTGACCGCCGTGTACTGGAAAGCGTAAATTTCATGGCTAATTCAGATGATTTTGTGTTTGACAATCAAATCTTAGCACAGATATTCTATGCTGGCTTTGATATAGGTGAGGTAAGCTGCCCGACAAAATATTTCCCTGAAGCTTCATCAATCAACCTTAGACGAAGCATAAAATATGGTCTTGGGGTTTTGATTACTGCTGTGGAATATCGCTTGCAGAAATGGGGGCTTGCTAGGTTTAAGATTTTTTTAGAGAAAAAATAATTCATAACTTTGCATATAAAGCTAAACTGCTGTAAAAACGAAAAATTGATGTGGGATTATAACTTATTTTTAGAGAACGGTCTGGCAAAAATTGGTGCTATAATTTTGCTTATCAGCTTATTTATTGAGCTCTTTTACATTTTATTTTTTTATTTCAAAGCTGTCTTTACCAGGCTCAGACCAGCCCAGTACACTCCTCCTGTTTCTGTTATTATAGCAGCACAGAATGAGGCATTCAATTTAGAAAGGTACCTTCCTTTGATACTAAATCAAGATTATCCTGATTTTGAGGTTATTGTTGTTAATCATGCCTCTAGAGACGAGACTGATCTAGTGCTCAAACGCCTGAGTCATGAGTATAAAAATCTGGTAATCCGCAATATTCCATATAGTAAGGATTCCACACACACCAAAAAATTTGCACTGACAGTAGGCATACGTGCTGCGAAAAATGATGTATTATTATTCACAGATGCAGACTGCTATCCAGCCTCTGATCAATGGATCAGAAAAATGGTTTGGCAATTTTCGAATGAAGTAAAAATAGTGCTGGGTTATGGTACTTACGAAAGGAGTAAAGGTCTTCTGGATAAGCATTTGCGTACAGACACAATGTTCATAGCAATGCAATATTTTGGTTTTGCCATGCGCGGACTACCATATATGGGTGTTGGCCGCAATATTGCCTGGAGAAAATCATTTTTTGACGAAAAGGGAGGATTTCAGAGTCATATTTTCGAGCCATCTGGTTCGGATGATATTTTTGTAAATCAGAACGGTAACAAACATAACACACGTGTAGAGCTAGATCCACAGAGTTTTACTATTTCACGGCCCCCAAGAAACTGGAAATACTGGAAATATCAGAAACACAGACATTTTGGAGCGGCAAAATATTACAAATTCAAATATAAATTTCTGTTAGTTCTGGAGCCATTGAGCCGTATTATCTTTTTGACAAGTAGCATTGCATTATGGGCCATTTTTAATAATTTATTGCCGCTTGCGGCACTAATGTTGAGGGAAATATTACTTATGATAACCATGTTCGGTGCTACTCAAAGATTTAAAGAAAAGGGTATTTTCCTCTACTCATTGATTTACGATCTGTATCAGCCGCTAGTGAATTTTATGATGTATAAGAGACGCCACAAACACAATAGCCAACAATGGAGGTAAACAAAGAAAATAGCTTTAGCGAAAGACGTAAACTAGAACTCCAGCTAGTCAAGCAGGCTCAGAGAGGCGACGAAGATGCTTTCACCAGACTCTTTGAGATGTACTACAAAACCGTGTATTTTATTGTGTACAAGATGGTCAGAAACTCAGACGATGCAGCTGATCTAACGGTCGAAGCCTTTACCAAGGCTTTTGAAAACATTAATTATTACATACCCACAAATGCTTTTATCACCTGGCTGTCTAAAATAGCTGTCAACAGGACAATTGACTTTTTACGTAAACAGAAAGGCAATCAATATTATTCAATAGATCAGAGCCATCCACAAGCTGATGATGAGAATGCGACTTTGAGCAATTTGCTTGAGACAGATTCTTTTGATCCAGAGGAAGAATACATCAAAAACGAAAAATATGAACTTTTGCAAAAATTAATCAGCGACCTACCACCTGACTACAGCCAGATTATGCGCATGCGTTACTTTGACCTGATGCCATACAAAGAGATAGCAAAAAAACTTAGCCTTCCATTGGGAACAGTCAAAGCCCGTCTGCACAGAGGTCGCGAATTATTAGCCTCTTTGCTCAAAAACAAAAGAGACATGTTTCGATGAAAGCACTGGGAATCATACCTGCTAGATATGCATCATCCCGCTTTCCTGGTAAGCCCCTGGCTGATATTCTGGGCAAACCAATGATATGGCATGTTTATACACGGGCCCGGGAGGCACTGGACCACATTATAATTGCTACAGACGACACACGAATCTTTGAAACAGCAAAGCAACTGGGACTTGATGTGGTAATGACAGGAACACATCATAGCTCTGGCACAGAGCGATGCCGCGAAGCCCTGGATAATTACGAAAAAATATCAGGTAGCAAGTTTGACCTGGTGATAAACATTCAAGGTGATGAACCCCTTATTGATCCCGAGATAATACGCACACTTGCAGATAATTTCGACACACAGACAGAGATAGCTACGCTTATTCGCCAGGAAAAAGACTGGCAAAACCTATTTAATCCAAACATAGTTAAGGTAATAACACGTCCTGATGGACAGGCAATATACTTCAGCCGCAATGCTATACCATTTCTTAGAGATGTAGACAAAAGACAATGGACAGAGCATTACACTTTTTACACACATATCGGTATATATGCATATCGCAGTGATATATTGAGAGAAATTGTCTCTTTACCACCTGGTACTCTGGAAAAGGCAGAAAAACTCGAGCAGCTACGCTGGATAGAGAATGGTTATAGAATAAAAACAACGGTTGTGGACTACATTGGCATAGGTGTTGATACATCTAATGATCTAGACAGGGTCATTAGCATACTAAAAAACAGCGGCAATGGACAGTTTTGATGACATAAAAATCCTGGAGATAAGCAAAAAAGGCCTTCCTTATGTAGGACAAACACATAGTTTTGCCAGGGTTGAGTTTTTCCACGAAGGCAAACTCGTAGACACACGTGAACTCAAGTATTTTGATCAGGAAACTATTTTTGTGTATCTGGAAAAAGAGCAAGAACTTGACCTGAGTGATGCCCTGGTTGTTGACTTTAACCTTGATCATTTCCGCAAAAGACAGAACCTACCAGAGTCAACGACCATTGCAATAAAAAACCTGATAGCCAGGAATACCATTTTTTACAGCGCAGAAGAAATTAATTTTCGCAGAGCTATTTTTACTGGTCAGACAGCTGACTTCCATGACTCACATTTCCTTGCGCCACTAATAAACTTTCAGGAAGCAAATTTTGAGAATACTGAGGATAATTTTCATTCATGTGTTTTCAGGGCTGAAGAAATAAACTTTAATGGTGCAAGCTTTGGCACCAGCCTGCATGACTTTAGAAATTCCAAGTTCGAAGGCAAAAAACTTTTCGAAAACATGACTTTCCGTTCAGGAGAGATTGATTTTGTGGGTGTGGATTTTGGACTTGGTGAGATTAGCTTTACAGGCACGCACTTTGGAAATGGTCGAGTACTTTTCAGGTTGAGTGTGTTTGGAGAAGGTAGAAAAGATTTTTCCCGTGTAAATTTTGGTCAGGGAGATGTGAGTTTTGAAAAAGTAGAATTCGGAGACGGGGATGTAAACTTCAGGTCCACGATCTTTGGTAATGGTAAAAAAGACTTTAGACGATGCTCTTTTGGAGCTGGTAAAAAAAACTTTTCTAACGCCATATTCGGCAATGGAACGGTAGAATTTGTTAGCACTGACTTTGGGACAGGCAAGCTGAGCTTCAAGCTAGCTGAGTTTGGCCGGGGTAACATTGACTTTCATTATTGTCACTTTGGCGATGGGGATGTGCAGTTTGATAAGACAAACTTTGGCGAAGGGGATCTGGATTTTCGTGCTGTAGATTTTGACAATTGTCGTGTTATTTTCAATCGTGTGGAGATTGCTGTGGGAGATATTATTTTCGAAGCTTCACAGATGAAGTCAGGATTTATTAACTTTAAAAATAGTATTCTAGGACGGGGAGAGTTTAATTTCAGCAATTGCATTTATCCTGAGTCAGATATATTGATTGAGAATGTGGACTTTGGACAGGGAGCCATGAGCTTCAAAGCATCCAGGTTTCGCAAAATCATTTTTCGTGGCTCACAGATAAACAATTATTTTGACCTGCGTGTTAATGAATGTCAATTGCTCGACCTTTCGGAGACTGTTATCAAAGACGTGGTGGATCTAAAATCTTATACTGGCAATATAACCATTCATTCAATAGACCTGCGTGGAGTGAGGCTTCTGGGGTTAATATACCTGTCCTGGAAAAACCTGGGTATCAAAGGATTAATCCTCAAACAGGATAGCTCATGGGAAGAGAAAGCCGAACAGTTTCGTATGTTGAAAGAAAATTTTCGCAATCTGGGTATGTATATCGAGGAAGACCTGGCTTATGTTGAATTCAAACGCGCAGAAGCAAAGGCATTACTTGGAAAAAGGAAAAAACAAGGCCTCCTGCCATCCACCACAGGGCATATCAGTCATTGGTTAAAGATTCTGATAATGGACAAAATGGGGCATTATGCTACCAATCCTCTTAGAGTACTGTTCAGTATGGCTATCGTCTATCTGGCATTTACTTTTGCTTACCTTTTACTTGAATTATGGGATCCTTCGGCACAGATTGTATCATCGCTTTATCCACCTGGCGATCCTCATGTATTGGGGAATGTAGCTAAGGCTTTCTACCACAGCGCCATAACTTTCCTTACCATAGGTTATGGAGACTATTATCCCAATGGACCAAGTCGCTGGTTATCAGCCATCGAGGGGTTTATTGGACTATTTATGATGTCGTATTTCACAGTGGCATTTGTTAGAAAAATTTTAAGATAAGGTTAAGACCTTTTCTACAATATTTTTTTTCTTGTATTATTGTATAAATTTGCAGCCACTAAGTAAACGCAAGAAAATTATGAAGCCATGAATTTAGGAATGTTTATTTTTATTTTAATGGGGTTTCTGTTCATCGTCGGATATACTATTATCGCTCTCGAACATCCCCTGAAAATTAACAAGTCTGCCACAGCCCTACTAACAGGTACTATACTGTGGGCTCTACTAGGCTTTTTCTACGAACCTATACTTCATCTAAATTTTAGTCCTTACTGGAAGCATGCCCAGGAGATGGCAGAGCATATCCAAAAATTCATTTTACCACAGGTTGGTGAAGGTAAAACTATTGACCACGAGACATATAAGAATCTCTGGGAGCACTTTGTTCAGATGGTCAAAGAACCTCGTGAGTTCATTATCACAGAGCTCGAACATCATTTGATAGAAATAGCTGAGATTCTTTTCTTCCTGCTGGGAGCAATGACTATTGTTGAGACTGTTGACCAATATCAAGGCTTCCGTATCATCACAGACCGGATCAGCACACAGAGCAAGGTAAAACTAATGTGGATCCTCTCATGGCTTACCTTTTTCATGTCTGCTGTACTGGACAACCTGACCACAACAATCGTAATGATAGCTTTACTGCGTAAGCTGGTAGGAGACAAAGAAAGCCGGTGGATCTTTGCTTCTATGATCGTTATTGCTGCTAATGCTGGTGGTGCATGGTCCCCTATTGGTGACGTTACCACTATTATGCTATGGATTAACGAAAACATCACTGCAGGTAAGATCATCCTGGGTGTATTTCTGCCAAGTGCTATATCCCTACTTATACCATTAATTATTATCTCCTTGATAATGAAAGGCAATGTACAACCACCAGAGAATCTCAACAACGGTAAAACTATGACCACCCCAGGCGAACAGAAGCTACTACTCATATTAGGTGTAGGTGGTCTTGTTTTTGTCCCAATATTTAAGGCTCTTACACATCTGCCTCCTTACATTGGTATGCTTTTGAGTTTGTCAGTAGTGTGGATCACCACAGAAATCCTGCTGCGCCGCCGTACAGAACTTTATGAGGACCGACGCCATCTTGCTGTTGTCAAGATACTTAAAAATGTGGATGTTCCTACAATATTCTTCTTCCTGGGTATCCTGACAGCTGTCACAGCCCTGCAGACTGCTGGACACCTGGATATGCTTGCAGCATGGCTAGATAAAGCTACCCACACCAATATTTACATTATCGATACAGCTATTGGCCTGCTGTCCTCCATTGTAGACAATGTACCTATCGTAGCAGCAGCCATGGGTATGTACCCTATCGCAGACCCTGCTATTGCTACAGGCCACATGGTTCACTTTGTTCAGGATGGTTTGTTCTGGGAGTTGCTGGCTTACACTGCAGGTACAGGTGGTAGTATCCTGATTATTGGTTCTGCTGCTGGTGTGGCTGCTATGGGCCTGGAGAAAATTGACTTTATCTGGTATCTCAAACGTATGTCTTTGCTAGCTTTGATAGGATATCTTGCAGGTATTGGAACTTACGCTTTGCAGGAACTTATTTTCCACACTTTAGCTTAATAAAAAACTTGCTCTCTAAAAAGGCTGTCCACAGGGACAGCCTTTTTTGTGCCCGAAAAAAACCTTTTTTTATCAGCCTTTTGGTATCTTTGCACCAAGGTCAAAAAATTCTATGATAATGCGGGTAGGATTTGGATACGACGTACACCGTCTCTCCAGAGGATTTAAACTTATCCTCGGTGGTGTGGAAATACCTTTTGAGATGGGTCTCAAGGGACATTCCGATGCAGATGTTCTTATTCATGCAATTATTGATGCTCTGCTGGGTGCAGCTGCTTTGAGAGATATAGGCTTCCATTTCCCTGATACCGATCCACAATATAAAGGTATAAGCAGTATAAAACTACTCAAGCATACAGCCCGCCTGCTATTGGAGCAGAAATACAAAATTATTAACATAGACGCTACTATTGTATTACAAAAGCCTAAAATCAAAGATTTTATTCCGCAAATGATTGAAAATATAGCCTGCTCCCTGGGATTAGAACGCTCACAGGTTAATGTAAAGGCCACCACAACAGAGCACCTGGGCTTCGAAGGCCGGCAGGAAGGAATCAGTGCTTATGCCGTGGCCATGATTGATTAACAATGGACAGATTATCCAACACATATTTAGATTAAAGAGAAAAAAATCTCCAGAATACCAGTCGAATAACGTGACGCTATGGACGTGAGAAACTGGTTAAAATCAATCTCAGCATTATGATCAGCATTATCTGAAATTGTCCTGAGCACTGCAAATGGTACCTGGTATTCATAACAGACCTGTGCCACAGCTGCTCCCTCCATTTCCACACACACTATACTTGGCAAAGCCTGCTTGAGATCATGATGACGCCTGCTATCAGTTATAAACTGATCCCCGCTAGCCACATCACCACGTGTCACATTTATTCTCTCTATTCTGAAACGCCTGAGCAAATCACGTGTTATATAACGATTAATGTTTTCGACAAAAATCTTTGCAGCCCGGAAAAGACGGCGACTTAGCTGCTCGTCTGTCTCAAAAAAACTTTTATCAAGCAACGGAACCTCAAAACGGGGAAAAATAGGACTGGCATCCATATCATGCTGTACCAGACGCTTGGCTATAACTATATCTCCTATATTGAGATTACGACTTATCGCTCCTGCCACACCAGAAAAAATTATTTCCTTGACCCCAAAGGTCAAGATCATTGTTACTGCAGTCGTTGCTGCCGCCACCTTCCCAATACGTGAGTATGCTATAACCACATCCTTGCCCCACAGCTCACCTTTGTAATACTTGCGCTGCCCAATCTCTACCAGCTCTGAGCTGGTCATCTTTCCAATCAAAAGATCTATTTCCTCTGGCATTGCAGAGATTACTCCTATCATTGCACGTATTTGATTTTTTATCAAAGTTAAAAAAATAGCAAACCTGTTCAATTTTTATTCTTAATTTTAAGTAATTTTGCTAAGCAACAAAAAGAGGGACAAATGCTTAAAAGCCTGAAAATACAGAATTACGCTTTGATAGATGAAATAAGTGTGGACTTTGGTCCTGACCTGACAATAATCACTGGCGAGACAGGCGCTGGTAAATCAATTCTTATCGGGGCATTATCATTACTTACTGGTGCACGAACCGACACATCTGTGCTCAAAGACAAAGAAAAAAAATGCGTCGTAGAAGGTATTTTTGACATCTCAGGTTATAATCTTCAAGAATTCTTTGACAACAATGACCTGGACTATGACAATGTCACATTTCTACGTCGTGAAATAAGTCCCTCTGGCCGTAGTCGTGCCTTTGTTAATGATACACCTGTGTCTATAGCACTTCTCCGCGAGCTGGCCTCACACCTTATTGACATACACTCCCAGCACGACAACCTGCTTCTGAACAATCCCAATTACCAGCTAGAAGTCCTCGATGCCTATGCAGACAACTCATCACTACTCACCAAATACACAGAGGAATACAATAAACTCCAGCAATTAAAAAAACAGCTCTCCGAACTCATAGCCATGGCAGAAAAAGAAAAATCTGAAGCAGACTATTACCAATATCAATTTGACCAGCTCGAA
>JALVRO010000064.1 GCA_027031265.1 Bacteroidales bacterium
ATGTGGAAATTTACAATAAGACAGACTATCCAATATATCTGGACAACATCTCCCTGGCAAATATGCTGGACTCAGTACCCGGGAATATACAGCCACTCACAAACAGCTTCTTGACTCTTGCATCACATCAATTCCTCTGTATCAGCACAGACACAGCCAATGTTAAAGCCACTTACCCGACACACGGTAATAATTTCCTGCAAATAAAATCACTTCCATCTCTACCCTCTACATCTGGAAATATAGCCGTCATGTACCATGACTCCATTATTGACTATTTCGAATACTCGGCTGCTATGCACTCAGAACTAATTAGTGACCCGGAAGGCGTGGCTCTCGAACGAATAAACTATGACCTACCAACAAACCAGGCTGATAACTGGACTTCAGCAGCACAAACCGTAGGTTTTGGCACACCTGCAATGCAAAACTCCCAGTTCAAATCACTGGATTCCCTCACCAGTGTGGATGCCGTCCTTTCCCTGTCTGACAGGACAATATCCCCTGACCAGGACGGCATCCAGGATAACCTGATCATTAAGCTAACGACCTCAGAGCCACAGCTATATGCCGACATTATGATAACGAATAAATTTGGCAGACCTGTTAAAACACTGGCAAATAACAGCCTGCTAGCCAATAACAACACCTTTATCTGGGACGGCACTGATGACAATGGACAGACCGCTGAGCCTGGTATTTACATCATAATCATAAAAATGTATTCCACTGATGGGCGTACCAGATTCATCAAAAAACCTGTGGCTCTGACAAAACGGACTCATTAGCTTAGCATTTCAAACATTTTTTATTAGCTTTGTCGCAAAAACTTAAATTATAATAACATGGCAACAACATCAGACATTCGCAAAGGCCTGACAATAGTACTCAACGGCAAATTATACCGTATCGTTGATTTTCTACACGTAAAACCTGGCCGTGGTAGCGCTTTTGTCCGCACAAAGCTAAAGGCTATTCCAGAAGGAAATGTTATTGAACAGACATTCCCTGCTGGACACAAAATAGAAATTGCACGTGTGGAAAAACGTCCACATCAGTTCCTCTATAAAGATGCTACAGGATATCATTTCATGGATATGGAAACTTACGAAGAAGTTACCCTGCAAGAAGAACTTATCGATGGAGCACAGTTTCTCAAAGAAGGCCAGGAAGTTTTCATCCTTTTCCATGCAGAAACAGAAACACCCCTGACCTGTGAGCTACCTGTGGCAGTTGTACTGGAGGTTGTTTATACAGAGCCAGGTGTTAAAGGCGATACTGCCAGCGGCAATGCACTTAAACCTGCCAAGCTAGAAACCGGTGTTGAGGTTCGCGTTCCCTTGTTCATTAATACAGGTGATAAAATCAAAGTTGACACCCGGGACGGCAAATATATAGAGCGTGTTAAAGGGTAAACCTTTAGTGCCGAAAGATTCACAACGCAATACCGTCAGGCATGACATATACCAGAACAAGAAAACGGAGCGCTGACTTTCGTCAGCGCTCCGTTTTTCAATCTTTACATCAAAATTTTTAATACTCAATATACCACCTTGAAAAATTTACCGCAAAGATAAAAAGTATCTGACCAACCTACCTGAGAAATCTAAGACTCAGCTTGAGTCATTAATATTCCTTTGGTACAGCCCTGAAAAAATCTTCCCCTGTGAACCCCAACTCTTTGAGAAGCTTATTAGCAAGACCACTAGAACCTAGACGGAATAAATCAGCATTCAACCATTCTTGCCCAAGCACCTCATTCACAATCGTATAATATATCACAGCTTTATCAGAAGTTGAAACACCACCTGCTGGTTTTAGTCCCACATGGCGCCCTGTACGCTCATAATAATCCTTGATTGCTAGCGCCATAATATATCCAGCTTCCGGAGTAGCTCCTATTTTCTCTTTGCCCGTAGAAGTCTTTATAAAATCTGCTCCTGCTTCCATGGCAAGTATTGACGCCTTATAAACCAGCACAAAATCATTAAGGATACCTGTTTCGAGGATCACCTTCAGCCGCCGGTCACCTGCTACCTGCTTGAGCTCCTTAATCTCGTTGTAAACAAGCTCATAATCACCTTCAAGAAATTC
>JALVRO010000065.1 GCA_027031265.1 Bacteroidales bacterium
ATTTTGTATCAAACACAGGCGCGCGCGCGCGCGCGCGTGTGTGTGTGTGTGTGGTTCTTGTGGTGTTGGTGGTGTGCGTCTGTCTGTGTGTGTGTGTGGTGCTGGCGGTGTGTGTGTGAGTTGTGTTTGTTTATCCGTGTGTGACGTTGTATGCGTGTGCGTATGCGTGTGTGTGTTGTGCGTATGTGTATGTGTATGTGTATGTGTGTGTATGTGTATGTATATGTGTGTGTGCGTGTGTGTTGTGGGTAGGCGTATACCATAGTCTACACCCCCTGTACAGATTTGGCTACGTAACATACTTAAGTCTATGACAGACAGACAGACGGACGGACAGACACTCAGACTGCACGATTGCTAACAAGGGTATCATCTTCATATATTTGTCTGTTGTCTGTTTTCTATTTATCTGACGATTATTTTATTTTATTTTCACCACACAGAGAGCTCGGGACGACCGTCATGTCTAGAGACTCCGACGAGGGATTCTTAATTAAGAATCACCGCGGGACTGACAGCTCGTTCGAAAACGCACCGAAAACGCATCGCTCCAATTTCAGATAAACACGAGTTGAGCTGGCAGAGAAATGTCCATCGAGTTATATTTTATATCGCCACTCGTCCACCGTTTGTGTGCGAGCCAATCTCTCTCCAGCCAAGATCAAACAGACTGTTTACGGCGGGATGCCTTAGCCCTGACATCTACCTCGTCAGGCCATTATCTGGCTTTATCTGATCAGATGTTGGTAATTAGAAAATCCACGACGACCTGATGGAACTACAACACGACATGGAAAATGGCAAAATCTCCCTTTGTAAACAAATCAATCGTAAACCACAATATATATCTACTGGACCTACCACCTAACAACACCTACTGGACATACCACCTAACAGCACCTACTGGACCTACCACTTAACAGCACCTACTGGACCTACCACTTAACCGCACCTACCACTTAACAGCACCTACTGGACCTACCACTTAACAGCACCTACTGGACCTACCACTTAACAATACCTACTGTACCTACCACCTAACATCACCTACTGGTCCTACCACCTAATAGCACCTACTGTACCTACCACCTAACAGCACCTACTGGACCTACCACTTAACAGCACCTACTGGACCTACCACCTAACAACACCTACTGGATCTATCACCTACTGAACCTAACACCATCTATGCTCGATCTACCACCTAACGACACCTACTGCACCTACTACCTACTGCACCTACCACCTACTGGACCTAACACCTACTGGACCTAACACCTACTGGACCTAACACCTACTGGACCTAACACCTAACACCATCTAACAAACAACTACTTGACCTACAACTTAACATCTTCTACTGAACCTACCCCAAAATACATTTACTCGACCTATTACCTGTCGTCTACTCGACCTATTATTACCTGTCCGAATTTTAAAAATCTGGTTATTAACGCGGTATTCTCAGATGGCCAACAATCAGATCCGGATGTACTATCCGGATGTCCGATCCAGATGTCCGTTCCGGACTGTATCGACGATGTTTACACGCGTACGACTCCGTGTTCCATGCCGCCTCAGTCAATCTCCTCCTGATTGGTGGATCGGCGAACGAAGGAATCCAGATGCTAAGATGGCGGTGCTCCGGAATGGCGGCAGGCTTCTGATCTGGCGATCGATATCCAATAATCAATCATGTTATCTCTGAGATGGGCAGCCGGCCCAACGCAGGTGAGTGTCTTCGGACTGACATCTGGCTGGCGGCGAGTAAACAATAGACAGGAAGCGGAATTCTTCTTAGTGCAACGAAACAACGACGACAACAACAACAACAACTTGGTCTTTTAATCTCTGCTTAGGGCAAGTCAATTACAACTTGTTTAACAGAGGCGTCTAGTGTAGCTGTCGGATAAGGTAATCGTTTAGAGCAGAACGGATTGATGGCTGCAAGAAAGAGGGTACGTCAGGGTCTGTCTGACGAGAACAACTGTCCAGGAATGTTAGAGAGCTTAACGGGACTTTCCGAAACTAACATTGGCCAAGGTAGGGGGAGAGTGAGTGAGTGAGTGAGTGAGTGGGTGGGTGGG
>JALVRO010000066.1 GCA_027031265.1 Bacteroidales bacterium
CAAGATTGGTTAAAGTTTCTTCCAAGAAGGCTACAAAATTATTTGAAGTATAGCTATCGCCTGGACGTAACCAAAAGTTGGCTATCATATTAACATCTGACAATATTGCTATTAAAGGATGATGTGAGGCACGTCCCCGCTTCTGTGGATTATAGCCTTTGCGGGCGCCTTGTTGATTACCATATCTTGTAAATATGGTAGAATCAATATCTAAGGTTGCTTCATCCATCTTCAAATTTCGGAAAAACCATTGATAAAAATAGCCAAAAACCGCACTATTACGTGATAAACTGAATTTTTTGAAAAACCGCTTGTATGTATCCTGTCCTGGATGTCGTTTCCAGCCAAATATCTCTGTCAAAGGATAATCGTGACGCCCTATCTCAGTATGTAAAAAGCGTGTGGCACCGCACCACACATTTACTATAAAACTTTCTATTATAACTCTTAGACTATAGCCACGATTCGACCCTACTGGCGGTAAATCAGGACAAGACTCTATTACTGTATCAAATTTGATTCTATCTAACATATTCTTTAACAAAACCATCCCTCCCCAAGGAGTGATTGCTTTGTCTGTAAATTCTATTTTTAATTCCATTTCTAAAGTTTATATTGTTGCTAATCAAACTGATACGCTAATTTTTCTCTAATGCTACGCATTAGAAAATTTTTGATATAAAATTAAGATATTCAAACAAATATACACGCCTTTCCCGTTTTAAGATTTTCTTAAAAAAAATTTCAATCTAATACACTGACGCACTTCTAATTAGAACAGACTAAGCTTGTCTATTGATTAATTTGGGTTAAACCTGTGGTGCAATAAATTATCAGCCTATCTGAGCAAAGGGCACTAAACCATGCAAGCACATTGTATATTATGCTAACTAGCCTTAACTACTTGATACATAATAAAGCGCGACAACTCACTACCAGTATAATCTACACTCAATTCTAGCATTAATGCACTAAAAAAGTCCACAGCTATAAATCAGGCATTTTCCCCTGGCCAGCTTTGTTTCTGCCTGTGATAGACAACAATCTCTGTGTCAAAGAATTGACCAAGCAGCCATGCTATTTTCTTAGCACAATAGACCGAACGGTGTTGCCCCCCTGTGCAGCCAAAATTCACCTGCAGATGGGTATAGCCTTTGGCCTGATATGTAATCACAGCCTGGTAAATCATACGAAAGGCAGAAACAATGAATTCTTCGAATTCGGGCTGGACTTCCAGCCAGCTGGCCACCTCGCTGTCAAGCCCTGTCCTGTGGGCAAACTGCTCCAAACGTCCGGGATTAGGAAGCATACGGCAGTCAAAGACAAAACCTCCGCCATTGTCGTATTCATCAGGGGGGTAGCCGCCATGGAGATATGAGAAGCTGTTTATCTCGATGCTTACCTCTACTTTTTGTCTACGATAAGGCAAATTTCGGTATGCCTCGGATATATAATCGACTAACAAAGTAAATTCCTGCTGGAAAAGATTGTTTTTCACAATATCCATTACCTGACCAAAAGCTTTCTGCAGGCCTGAGAGAAAAATAACTTTGTTCTCTACAATGCCACGGAAACAGTACGCAGCCAGTGCTTGCATCTTCCGCACAAGTGCAAACAAGAGCACATAGTCCCAGAAACTGGCAAATGATAAATTGTGCAGATGCTTTGTTCTATTAAAATAATGTTTAGCCAATCCCATTCTCTCTTCGTGTGTCAGCTCAAGCTTAGTATCATATAACAGCGAAACCAGGTCATAAAACAGGCTTCCGCGTCGACCTCCTTGATAGTCAATAAAATACAAATCATTTTTAAACAGCATTATATTACGAGACTGAAAATCCCGATATACAAAATATTTATGCTCTGTCTCAAGTAAGCGGTCCAACAGGTGCTGGAATTGCTCCTCGAGCGCCAGATCATTATAATGCACTTTTAGCAAGCGAAGGACCATGAACTTAAAATAATTAAGGTCAAACATGTAAGCCGTTCGATCAAAAGCAGGAGCAGGATAACATTTACTCCAGTCAAAACCTGACAAATCAATTGTTTGAAATTTAACAAGATAGTCCAGAACTTTTCGCAAAAGCTCTAATTTCGTGTGAGGATGTAATCTAATGTGATTTTTCAACGTTTGATTTCCTAAATCCTCTTGCAGGTATATATATTTTTTTATATTTTTTCCATAAATTAAAGGCACGTTTAATCCATGACTTCTGAAATATTCGCTCATGTAGATGAAAGCAATATTTTCACTCTCATTGGGATTATAAGTACCGATTACCTGATTCCTTCTTCCTCTGATCCTGTAATACTGGCGATAAGAAGCCGATCTAGGCAGTCTTTCTACGCTCACAACAGAATCATTAAACACTCCCTCAAACAGTGCTTTAAGCCCGTGCAAAATCTCATCCATAATACAAATAATTAAAAAAAAATAGAAGGCTTATGAAACTAACAAAACTAATTATTTTTTTATTTTTTTTGTCTATTTTTTCAAAAATAGATGCACAACCAAAAAAAATTATCTGGTCAGAACCTTCGAAATCTGACCTTGAGATGACTTCTTACCAGGAAGAACCTGATGCACCAGCTGTGATATTATGGAAACAGGCTGACGTGTACTTTGACGATTGGCGTGAGGAAATGCGTCTGGTTTATGATTTACGCAAAAGGATAAAAATTCTTAACACAGACGGAACAAAATATGCTTACATACGCGTTCCTTATATTGGTTATGATTATTACGAAGATTTTGTTAAAGTAAAGGGCATAATTTACCAGCTCCGAAATGGCAGAATAAAGAAAAAAAGACTACGCAAAAAGTACATAACATTCAAAAAATTAGATGATTATAATTATGTTATGGAGATAAAATTTCCGGTTCTATATTCAGGAGACATAGTCGATATTCATTATATAATAGCCTCACTTAATTTTCTTAATCCCAGACGTTTTTATTTCCAGGAAGATATACCTGTTAAACATGCGGAATTTAATGCCAATATTCCTTTTTTCATGAAGTATTATTTTGATGTATACCGCTTTGATCTGATGAATACCAAAACTGTCAGTGAATCCTACACAACCATTTCATGGACAGCACGTTACACAGACCCAATTCCATCAACTGTGTACCATCGAGGGTATAATTTCCGTGCCCACCCGACGTTTAATTTCCAGAGCAATTATTACACGCTAGTAATGAACAATGTGCCATCTTTTAGCGAGGAAAAATTCCTTGACAACAAATACAATTATTACTATCATGTAGGCATGAATCTACAATTACTGGAGAGGGAGATTGGTTATAGCGGCAGATTCAATATCTGGTTGTGGGAACAGTTCACAAAACGAATGTATCAATCAACAGTCATTGGTTATCGACCTTTAACAAAACTACATTCTCAGAGTCTATCTTATCCTGCAGGTTATTATCTTTTTGACGCACGATCATGGGATCTTCTGGCTAAATATTTGCGTAAGGATCCTCAATTCGGCCGTGAATTGAAAAAATTTGCAAATGTTCTACCCACAATTTTCAGAATAAAAGCCTCTGAAAAAGATACTTTGAGTGTTGCCAAAGCAATTTTTAAATGGGTACAGGACTCAATCAAGTGGAATGGAAAATATGATTTTCTCATGAGCAAACATTTAAATCGAGTGGTGAAAACTCGCCAAGGTAATAGTGCTGATCTTAATATGCTTCTTGTCTATATGCTACGACGTGCGGGTATAAAGGCCAATCCTGTTGTTATTCGTACAGTAGACAAAGGACATCTGATAACTGACCTGGCTGCTTATTATCAATTCAATCATATTCTTGCCTCAGCTGTGATCAATAATCGATTTTTCTTATTCGATGCTACTGGTAATCATCCGTGGTTTGTTTTACCACAGAATGACATCAACCACCTTGGATTCCTCATTGCAAAAGATACATCCTATATGGTGCCTATCACCCATCCAGTTAAACCTGAGAAAATTTATTCTGTAAAAGGCTCAATTACAAGAGATATGCAGCTCACTGGAGAATTAACTTATGCCCTCACTGGCTGGTATATATTAGACTCAGCATCGTTTGCTCCAGCTATAAACGCTGGAATTGCCTCTCTGGTACCAGAACCTGTCGAAGGCGATGATGCTGTTATAAAGAAACATTACACATTAGTAGCTGACAACATTGTTTTCCAGAACGATACTAGCTACATAATCAGGCCATTTGCCATGTTCACTGATATAAAGAATATCTTTGACACTTACTCTCGTACATTACCCATTTATCTGGGTCATAGAATGTTATGGGCTTACCAGATCACACTAAGTCTGCCTGGTAAAGTAAAAAAACAAACTTTCCCTTCTATAAAAAAATCAATTAAAGGAGGCAGGCTGACCATGAACACAGTGGTAAATAAGAAGCAGCTAACTATTACATTGATACTGGATATTAATCGGTACTACTTCGATGTCAGCGACTTTGAAGGATTATATGATCTATTTAATGAATTCTCCAAATTGTCAAAGGCTAAAATTGTCGTCCTTAAAGCCTGATGTGTCCTTTTTGGCAGAAACAATAATTATTAAGATTAGCCCATGGCAACTTCATTCATTGCCATGGGCTTTTTTGTATACCTAACCTATGAAATTGTATTAGCATGCTGTCACACAGATTTCTCTAATCTCGCATTTAAAAAAAACGCCCCAGGAATAGCAAACTATAAAAATCATAGCACACTGTTAACCACCCCTTTATAGTAAACGGCTCTTGTGCCCAGGTCTTGGAGCCTTAATAACGAGGAATCTAAGGTCCTTATCACTTTTATTATACCAGCAGTGAGGAATATCCTTTGGACTCTCTATAACTGTATTCACGACCACACTGTGTTTCTCATCACCTATCTCGACAATACCCTCACCCTCTAACACAAAAAACACAACATCTACTGGTGTGATGTGCTTTTTGAGCTGCTCGCCGGGCTTGAGCAAGATATGCACAACCTGCATATACTCAGAGTCAAATAATGGACGCACGTCCACATTATGCACATTTCCTACTGGCGAAACATCACTCAGATTTTTTATGGTCATAATAAATGATTTTATTTTTTCGTAAAATCGTTATTTTCTAGTAATATTTCCATGACTAATGTCATAAATAAAAAAACGAGGGTGTCCCGAATGGGACACCCTCGTATCAATAGCCTTAATTATGCTGCTTTTTAGAAGAACCGTGTGCGGTAATCTTCTACCTCATAATCACGCTTCATTGTAGTGAACAGCTCGCTCATCACACGTGCACGTAATCCTTGGGTCAAGTTCATCCTTGTTGGCATCAGCTCAATATCCGTTGGCTCTGGCGGTAATGTTATAGATGTTGGTTTGACCAGATATACAGCACCTTTACCCTTGATTGGGCCAAAGACCTGATTGAGCTTCATAACGTCGAAAGCTCCGAAAATAGCTGGTTCATAGCCAACTCCAGTTATTGCATAAGAGCTAAATGGCACGCTAGAAGCCTTTGTTATTGGCTGTCCTGTTGCCTGAGCAAATGCCTCAATAGAATTAGTTGGAATGCCTTTCTGTTTAATCAAGCTGAGAATATAATCACCTTTCCTCTGTTTAATCAGTAACTGCTTGATGTATGGCTCTACTTCATCAAGATTAGCATAGCCTTTTGGACGAATCTTGGTTAGCTTGGCAACTACATATACATCTCCCAGGTCAAAAACGTTCGAAACATCGCCAACCTTGGCATTAAAAGCCCAATGAACAATAGAACGTGGTGAAGGTAGACCAGGTATTGTGAATGTACCTTTTGTCAGGTTACTAGCTACGCGTGGTAGATAACCTTTTTGTTCTGCGATATTTTCAAAGTCCTGAGGCTGCTTAATACTTGAACGGAACAACGCTGCCTCGCGATAGATCTTATCATAAGTATCCTGTGATGGCAGGATCTGAAGTTTAAGAAACGCAACCTTAACCTTAGGTTCGAATGAACGCTGATCAAGTATTTCTACAATATGAACACCATACTGTGTCTCAATAATATCAATATCTCCAACCTTGTGTGTGAAAATGAAATCATTAATCTCTGGAACCATCTGACCCTCAACGACATTCTCATACTTTCCTCCATTTGGGATAGAAGCCCTGTCTGCTGAGTAAGTACTAACAAGTGCCTCGAACTTGACTCCTTGCTTAATCTGCTGCAACAAACTGTCTGCTATCTCATGGGCACGATCCAGAGTTCCAACCTTTGGATCATTAGGAACAATCAGGATATGACGGAAACTAACGGTATCAGGGCGTGTCTGACGGTCAAGCAAACGTGCCACAACATAATAACCATTGTCAATATATGGACCGTATACTGTGCCAATAGGTGCAACAAAGAACAAACTATCAAGAGGATTAACAAGCTCTGACTTTGTGTAATAACGGTCTACATATTGCTCATCGCCATTAATATTGACAAACTCCTGTGGATCGTCTGTTGTGGCAAACTCTTTTTTAAGTTCATTAATCCTGTCCAG
>JALVRO010000067.1 GCA_027031265.1 Bacteroidales bacterium
ATTATTTATATATTTAATTATAATCAAATTTAATTTTAAAAAATTTTTTTCTATTTGTTGTTATTGTTTTTAGTCTGTTAAAATTGTGCAAAAATTTTTTTGTACAAATAAAATTTGTCGAAAATTTTTGTTTTTAACAAAAAAATAAGACTCTGTTTGGGTGCTTATATTTGGAAATTAGTGTAATGTAGCCTTTTTCCACTGTTGTTATTTAATTTTGTGTGAGTTTTCTGAGTTCATTTAGCTCGATAAATAGTGTTAATTAATCAATAAAATCTTTTGAAAACTGTCTTGAAAAAAATGTATATTTTGTGATGTTTTCAGTAGTCATCGAATAATACACAATTTTTCTGGAGAATTAACGAAATTTGTTAAATCAATGTTAAATTAAAAACATAATGTCATGGTAAAGATTGCATTAGCTTCGGATCATGCAGGATTTGAATTAAAGGAAAAATTAGAAAAATACCTGAAAGACAAGGAGTTTGAAGTTTATGATTTTGGTACACATTCAGAGCAGAGTGTGGATTATCCTGACTTTATTCATCCGCTTGCCGAGGCTATTGAGAAAGGAGAGTATGATCTGGGTTTTATTGTATGCGGAAGTGGTAATGGGGTGGCCATTACTGCGAATAAGCATCAGGGTATCAGGGCTGGATATTGCTGGAATGAGGAAATAGCCCGTCTTGCAAGACAGCATAATGATGCTAATGTTTGTGCTTTACCTGGCCGTTTTATTGCTTTTGATTATGCCCGAGTAATTGTGGATGCTTTCTTGTCTGCCAAGTTTGAAGGAGGCCGGCATGAGCGTCGTGTGAAAAAGATTCCTGTTAAAAAGTAATTTTTATGTCATCCAGAAAGAAACAGTTTCTCCTTGAAGCAGAGAGGGTTGCTTTTGATCCAGAGCATCGCAGGAAGATACAGTATAACCTGGGTAAATATTTTTCAGCTGTTGAGCGTGGGTTGAGCCGTTATAAAGACTTTGAAAGGGCACGTGATCAAGCCTCGCAGATCAAAGATTATGCTTTGAATAATATTGATACACTTCTTGAGGAGCTTGTGGAAAATATGCGCAGAAATGGCATTGAGGTTTATCTTGTTGATACTGACAGAGATGTCTTGGGCGTTCTGGAGCAGATTATCAAGCAAGAGCAGGTACGCCTTGTGGTTAAGAGTAAATCAATGACGAGCGAAGAAATTGGTTTAAATGAGTTTCTCGAGAAACATGGTATTGAGGTTCTTGAGACAGACCTTGGGGAATTTATTGTGCAGCAAGCTGGTGAGAAGCCTTATCATATTGTAACACCTGCCATGCACAAATCAAGGCAGGATGTGGCTCGTCTTTACCATGAAAAATTTGGAACACCAGAGAATGCATCGCCACAGGAGCTGACCAGGTTTACACGTCAGTATCTCAGACAGAAGTTTGTCCAGGCTGATATGGGTATAACTGGCGCCAATTTTTTAATTGCAGACCAGGGTGCTATTGCTTTGACAGAGAATGAGGGCAATGCCTTTATGAGTTTTTCTTTTCCCCGTGTGCATGTGGCTATTGCTGGTTTCGAAAAGATTATTCCTTCGTACCGCCATCTTTCGCATTTATGGCAGGTACTTGCCAATCGTGGTACAGGTCAGAGTATTACAGTTTATAATTCTATTGTGCGGGGGCCACGGCGACAGGGGGAAGATAATGGGCCTGAGCGGATGATAGTAATATTGTTTGATAATGGCCGCACGCGTTTACTTGAGCAGGAGGAGCACCGCCTGGCGCTAAAGTGTATACGATGTGGTGCATGTCTGAATTTTTGTCCTATTTACCAGAATATTGGTGGGTATACTTATGATGCTGTGTACTCTGGTCCTATTGGTTCTGTGCTTATGCCGTTTTTCAAAGGATTTGATGAGTATGGGCATTTGAGCTATGCTTGTACAGTGTGCCGTAAGTGTGAGCAGGTGTGTCCTGTGAAGATTCCATTGCCTGATTTGTTGCTGGCCAATCGCCGTGATTTTGTAAAACAGGGCTTGCCTGATGTTGGAGAGAAGTTGGTGTTCAGAATATTTGGACTGGCAGTGAGAAT
>JALVRO010000068.1 GCA_027031265.1 Bacteroidales bacterium
CTTTTGATTAGAATTAAAAAAGCTTCTCTATTGATTAATTTGGGATAAAAAACACACAACCAGAAATTATTCTGTCTGCTCCAGCACCTGGCTGTCTACATCCAACCATTTGCATAATTCATCATAATTCTCAAAAAAACGGACATCCAGAAGCATGGAATACTGCCCCTGGTTGACAAGAGAGACAGACAACCTGGTCATAATATCAGGGGAGACTAAAAATGCTAATTTTTCACACCTATTCTCAAAAAGCCGTCTGTGTATTGTCTCATCCAACCATTTATGCAAGGAGGGTACTATCACAAAGAAAAAATTGCTCTGGTCCACAATTACATACCTGGGCTTATACTGATCAATAATCTTTGCAAATACCTCCATCTCTTCGACAAAATCCTCTTCCTTAATTTCCTTTGACGTAGCAAACCATACGTAATTGATCAAACCAAGCTGGGGAAAATATTTAATCTTAGAGTATTGTGAAGAATGCAATACCATATAAGAAGCAGTTAAAAATTAAACACCTAACCAATTGACAGCCTGATCATACTCATCAAAAAAATGCACGTTCAAATTCTGGGAATAACGCTCCTGTAATGTCTGGGAAACAGAGAGTTTTGCAAGTAACTCAGGAGGAACTACAAAAGCAATCTTTTTACATTTGTTCTCAACCAATATTCTATTAACATTCTCATCTACCCATACTTGCATTGATGGCACCACCACATAATAAAATTGCCTCTGGTCCACAAGTACATAATCTGGCATGTATTGCTCAAAAACAGCTGCCAACTTCTCCATCTCCCTACGAAACTGTTCATCACTAATACCCCGGCTCGACTCCTTCCATACATGCTTGACAATATTCTTTGCCTTATCTAACTCTATATAGGAAAAATCAGAATCGTACAAAACCATCATTTCAGTTAATTTTAGTCTTTGTAAAATAATAATTTTCTTAAAATTTAACAACAAAACTTTAAAACCTGAATCTTAGGATTCAAAAAACTTTCTTTTTACAGAATTAAACTAATCTTTTTCTACACCCAGCCATTCCCTGGCCTCTGCTTCTGTATCAAAGAATCGGACATTCAGTTGCCTCGCATATTTATCCTGCAAAGCTTGTGAGACACCCAGCCTGCAGTAATTGTCTCTTGGTCCTATAAAAGCCAGTTTTTCACATTCTATCTCAACCATGGCTTTGTGAATATTATCACTTATCCAGTCCTCTGTGTTTATCGAAATCACATGATAAAAATTCCTCTGATCAACTAAAATATATTTCGGCCTTTGCGAAAGCAATGCTTCCTGAAACATTGTCATTTCCTGTCTGTACAATCTATCATCAAGATGCTTCGATTCACTAAACCAGGTATGTGTTAGCAATTCTTTGGCTTGATCATAATCTGCCATTCCATATTCCCATCTATACAAAATCACTTCTTTACTTTTTATGTATTACATATAATATACAAAAAAACACGCACTAATTCCCTAAATCTCTATAACACCTTATGACAGATTTTTATCAAACTAATACACAAGTAATTATATATGGTTAAAAAACTAAAACTTCCCTGCCTTACCTTCCCATTCTTTGCCTTTGACAAAAACCTTGTCCACCAGATCATGGGCAAATAAATACGACAGAAATTCAAATGAAGGTACAGGCCGTGTTATAATCAGGTTAGCCCAGTGGCCTTTGGCTATGCTACCTTCAGCATCACTTATTTCCAGAGCATAAGCAGTATTTATTGTCACTGCATTAAAAGCCTCCTCTGGCAGCATCTTGTATTTCAATGTACCCAGACTCATCACAAACTTCATATTACCACTTGGACTGGAGCCTGGATTAAAATCAGATGCCATAGCAACAGGTAATCCAGCATCTATCATCCGACGCGCCGGAGCAAAAGGCAGATTGAGGAAAAAAGATGTGGCTGGTAATAATGTGGGCATGGTCTGGCTGTTTAACAACAAATCTATCTCCTCATCACCCACGTGCTCCAGGTGATCCACAGACACAGCCTTGTATTTAACCCCTGCCTGGATTCCTCCTGTGAGGCCCAACTCATTTGCATGTATCTTGGGTTTGAGTCCATAACGGGCAGCAGCCTCCAGTATGCGTTCAGTCTGCTGCTGGGTAAAAAAGCCACGGTCACAGAAAACATCTACATATTCGGCCAACCGCTCCCCGGCCACGCGGGGGAGCATATCGTTTATTACCAGATCAACGTACCTGTCCGGTTCCTGCTTGTATTCCATTGGTATAGCATGGGCTCCCAGAAATGTGGCTTTTATTGTTATTGGAAAGGTCTCTTTGAGCCTACGCACAACCCTGAGCATTTTTAACTCTGACTCTGTGCTCAGCCCATAACCGCTTTTTATTTCTATAGCTGTGGTTCCCAGACTGATTACCTCCTTCAAGCGTTCGGCTGCTGCCACGTACAATTCTTCTTCATTGGCCTGCTGCATACGACGGGCTGTATTGAGTATTCCGCCACCCTGACGTGCTATCTCTTCATAGCTCATTCCCTTGATCTTCATCACATATTCTCCTTCGCGCCATGCCGGGAAAACCAGGTGTGTGTGACTGTCCACAAAACCTGGCATTACGACCTGACCCTCCTCTAATTGTATGATATCCAGCGTCTTGTTATCCGCATAATGAGTTAAATCCAATTCCTGCATCTTGCCCCAGGATTCTATTTTTCCTTGATCATCAATTACCAGATACGCATCTTCTATTCGTTCGATGTCCTGCATCTGTTTTCCACGACGCAGAAGAAGCCCCTGTGTATTCAGGCCTACGAGCAAACTTATATTTGTAATTATTTTCATAGCTAGTTGAATTTTTGTTTATCCGAAATTTAAAATTTTATGTGGAAAACAGAAAAAGGCAAATCCAGCTACCAATCTAAAGAAGTCAAAAAGTGTTTGCTATTATCTGGTATTTTTTATTTTTGTCTGCAAACGCTTGATTATGAAAAACAGCCTCATTATAATAAGCTTCTTTATTCTAGGCATTATCCTGGGGCATTATCGATTGTTGCCTGCTTTTGTTTTAGAGCATGACCTGAGTCTTTATGCTCTCTATTTATTATTGTTTCTTGTAGGTTTGCTCATTGGTATGGACAAGAAATCTTTTGAGATTATTCGTCATAGCTCTCTTAGGCTTTTGCTTATTCCTATAGGAATTGTTATTGGTAGCTTACTGGGCGCTGCTATAGTCAGCTTTTTTCTGAAAAATATCTCACTATCAGAAGGATTGGCTATTGGCTCTGGCTTCGGATATTATAGCCTCTCGAGTATCCTTATTGCTGAGCTAAAAAGAAATTCCCTTGGTGTGGTCGCTCTGTTGTCTAATATTTTTCGTGAGCTTATCACACTCTTGTTTACACCTTTGTTTGTTAAATACTTAGGCCCGCTGGCACCTGTCGCATCTGGTGGGGCTACTGCCATGGACACCACGTTGCCCATAATAACAAGATATAGCGGCAAAGAATACGCCCTGGTTGCTGTGTTCAGTGGCCTGACCCTCACAATACTTGTCCCATTTTTAGTGTCATTTTTCTGTTATTTGTAAACATTAATTTTTATTTGCTATCTTAACAAAAATTTATTTCTATGGCAGAAGGAGTAAAAATTCTATGGATAGACGACGAAGTCGATTTGCTTAATGTTCATATAATTTTCTTAGAAAGAAAAGGTTATCTTGTCAAAACAGCTACTAATGCACAGGATGCATTTGATATCCTCCAGCAAGAAAAATTCGATATTATTTTCCTGGATGAAAACATGCCTGGCATTACAGGGCTCGACGCCCTCCCACACCTTACAGAATATGCTCCACACACACCCATTATAATGGTGACCAAAAGCGAAGATGAAGCAGTAATGGACGAAGCTATCGGCTCACAGGTCGCCGATTACCTCATAAAACCTGTCAAACCACAACAAATCCTGCTGGCTATCAAAAAAAATGTCTTCCAGAAAGACCTTGTCACAGAAAAAACAGGAACAAAATTTCGCGAAGAATTCAGTAAATTAAGTAATGAAATAAACTCTGCTACTGACTGGCAGGACTGGATAACCATTTATAGAAAACTCACACACTGGACCCTGCTCCTGGACGAAATACAGGACCAGGTTATGCTATCAATACTTGACTCACTCAAACTAGAAGCCCAGCGACTGTTTAGCAAATACATTAAAAATAATTACCAGAACTGGATAAGTGGCGACCATCCTCCAATGGTTTACCACATACTTCAAGACCAGCTTATACCCATCCTCAAACAAGGTGATGAGACCGTCTTCCTGATAGTTATAGACAATCTGCGCTATGACCACTGGCGTGAGCTACGTTCAATCATCCACAATAAAGTAGAAAAAATCGAAGAACAGCTTATTTTTAGTATTCTTCCCACTGCCACACAATATGCCCGTAATGCTCTATTTGCAGGTCTGATGCCCCTGGATATCAAACGTTATTATCCTCAATACTGGAAAGACGATAACGACGAAGGTAATAAAAACGACTACGAACAAAATCTTTTTGATGAACTGCTCAAGCGTAATAATCTGCAGCTAAAATTCACTTTTAACAAAATCTTTAACGACATACAAGGGCAAAAAATAGTGTCCAATATCAAAAACTTGATGACCAATCGTCTTAATGTGATTGTTTACAACTTCATTGACATGCTATCACACGCCAAGACCAATGTGCAGATGGTCAAAGAACTAGCTAAAGACGAAACATCATACCGCTCTGTGGTAAAATCATGGTTTAGCCACTCCTCCATTTATCAGCTCTTCGAACGCCTATCGCAATACAATGCCACAGTTATTATCACAACAGACCATGGTGCTGTGCGTGTGAAAAATCCTATTAAAGTTATTGGCGACAGACAGACAACCACAAATATCCGTTACAAGCAGGGCCGCAATCTTAATTATCCTGAGAAAAAAGTCTTTGCTGTCCCTAAACCAGAAAAAATCGGACTCCCAAAATCAAATATTGTCAATACATACATCTTTGCCCTGGAGAATGACTTCTTTGTCTATCCCAACAACTATCACCAATTTGTCAATTATTACAAAGATTCATTCCAGCATGGCGGTGTGTCACTCGAAGAAATGCTAATTCCTTTTGTAAAAATCAAAACGCAGTGACAGGTATGGAAAAAATTTTCTCGCTGAAAGACATTGACAATATTGCACAAAACATAATAGAGAGCATCAAAGATAATGACTCCCCGGTCGTGGCCTTTTATGGCAAAATGGGCTCTGGTAAAACCACACTTATAAAAGCCATTTGCGAAAAAATTGGTGTCATAGACACTGTTCAGAGCCCCACATTCGCAATAATCAACCAATATCAGACCACACAGGGAAAGAGTATTTTTCATTTCGATTTCTACAGGTTAAACAGGCTCGAAGAAGCAATAAATATTGGAGTGGAAGATTACTTTTACAGCGGACAGTTATGCCTCATCGAATGGCCAGAGATTATTGAGCCCCTGCTTCCTGATAACACTCTGCGGATAAAGCTTGATATCATTGACCAGAACCGTAGAAAAATAACTATCAATGTCACAGCAGAAAGTATCAATCATAATTCCAGCATATAACGAAGCCAAATTCATAGTCCGGGCCATTGAGAGCTTGTTACAAACAGACTATCCTTTAGACAGGCTGGAAATCATCGTAATAGATGGTGGAAGCACGGACAACACAGTCCAGATCGTCCAGGAGCTGAAAACTCAGACCCAGGCCCCTATCAAAATTTTACACAATTCCCGGCGGCTAACGTCTATCTCTCTCAATCTGGGTATACGCCAGGCAAGTGGGAATATTATAATACGGGCCGATGCCCACACAGAATATCCTCCCAGATACATTGACCAGCTTCTTTACTGGAAAGACAGGCTCAATGCAGCAAATGTAGGCGGTGTGTTTGTACACACCGCCCTCCACAATACCAGAGTCAACCATGCCATCGCAGCCGTGCTCCAAAGCCCCTTTGGCGTGGGTAATGCCACCTATCGGTTGCTCCGCACTGGAGAGCCTGTGGAAGTGGACACTGTGCCCTTTGGTATATGGGACAGACAATTGTTCGAACAGATTGGTATGTTTAACGAAAAACTCGCCCGTAATCAGGACATAGAGCTTAACAAACGCATCAAATCTCATGGCGGCAAAATATTTCTTATACCTGGGCTACAACTGAAATATTACCCACGCAGCACATGGCGAGAGTTTATCAAATACAGTTTTGTCAACGGCAAATGGAATATTCTTACCATCTTTATCACGAAAAACTTCAAATCACTTAGTCTGAGACATTTTATACCATTGTTCTTTGTACTATCTCTAATAAGCACATTACTTCTGGTCATCTGGTCAAAAATTTCCCTTTTCTTTTTTCTGGCAATTGTGGGCATTTACTTTTTTGCTGCCACGCTTGCCGCAGTGAGGGCAC
>JALVRO010000069.1 GCA_027031265.1 Bacteroidales bacterium
ATATTCTAATACCTCGCGTCAAGGCCAAGCTGGACCCAGATCTAAAGCGCTTTTTTAATGGTGATTTCCGCCTGCTGGTCAACCCTACGGGTAAATTCGTGATTGGAGGTCCACATGGAGACACGGGCCTGACAGGCCGTAAAATCATTGTGGATACTTATGGCGGCCATGGTGCTCACGGAGGTGGTGCTTTCTCGGGTAAAGACCCATCGAAGGTTGACCGTTCGGCTTCTTATGCAATGCGTCACATTGCCAAGAATGCAGTGGCTGCTGGTGTGGCAGACAAAATTCTTGTCCAGGTAAGCTATGCTATTGGTGTGGCCGAACCTGTTGGTTTTTTTGTCAACACTTATGGTACTGCCAGGGTCAAGGATAAAGACGGTAATATAATGACAGATGCAGAGATAGCAGAACGCCTTTTCCAGATTTTTGACCTGCGACCCGGTGCTATCATACAGCGGTTAAAACTGCTTAATCCAATATATCTGCCCACTGCTTCTTATGGACATTTCGGCCGTACACCTTATTCAAAGAAAGTGACTGTGTATGAAGATAGTAAACCTGTGGAAAAAGAAGCAGAATTCTTCACATGGGAGAAGCTGGATATGGTCGATGATATAAAGAAGGAGTTTGGGCTATAACGACATCTTATTTTTATGAGGCGAGGCTTTACCGCGTCAGAGCCTCGTTTTTTTGCTTCGCAAAAAGGCGTCGCATTCCCATACAACGCCAATTTAATGGTTCAAGCCTAACGGCTTTCTACGGCTTTGAGAACTTAGGTAAATGGCGTTAGCCATGAACCACCACTTAACCTGGCAAGACATTGCCAGGACTTTAGTGACGCTAGTCACAACCCAATGGCGTAGCCATGGCCATTACGTAACTCCATAAGACATTGCGGGGGAAGTCAGCCATGCCATCCCCACGTAACTACCCAGGGGCTTTCTAGGGACACCAGTGCCTAACACACATCGACAACAAACCAACGACGTCGGCTCGTACCTCTACTCTGTCATAACATGACTGCAGGAATAAACTCTGAGCTATCTAATGTCTATCATAAACGGCATGAGAGTCCAAATATGAGATTTTTGTTTAAGCAGATCTGCCATTGACATCAGCCTGTTAATCTCAGGAAGATTGGTCTTTAACAGGTCTGTTTTGACATTAAAGTCCTGTTTCATTAATGTTTCGAGCAAGGTCTTTTGTCTGGGGTATTCCACAATAGAGTAGTTTGTCAGGTTAGCCTGTTTTGCTGCGATGTCCAGGGCTAGTTGCAGGTTTCCCAGAGTGTCCACCAGCCCCAGACGGTAGGCATCAACAGCAGCCCATACACGGCCACGGCCAATGCTATCCACATAGTCTTTGTCCAGATCGCGTCCCTCAGCAACGTGCGAGATAAAGCGGTCGTAAATGGCTTCTATTGCTGTGCGAATGAATTGTTTCTTTGTCTCGTTCATTGGTTTAAAAAGGTTACCCATGTCAGCATTTTTATTTGTTTTGACCACTTCGGGATTAATATGCAGTTTGTCAGTGACCAGTCTTTCGAGGTCAAACAATAATCCGAAAACGCCGATTGAGCCGGTTATTGTGGAGGAGTCTGCCACTATTTTATTGGCAGCGCACGAGATATAATAGCCGCCCGAAGCAGCGACACCGCCCATTGATACGATGACTGGTTTGACCTGAGAGGTGAGTTTGACCTGTCGCCATATTCTTTCAGATGCCAGTGCGCTGCCGCCAGGAGAATTGACCCGCAGTACTATTGCTTTGATGTTTGGATCATCCCTGAGTTTTTTCAGGAGTTGTGCATAACGGGATCCCAGTATTTGAGGTGTGTTGATATTGAGGTTAGTCGGGACATCGACAATATTACCCTGGGCAAAGACGATAGCTATTTTATTGCGACTGGTCTGTGGTATTTTTACAGCTGAGGAAGCATATTTGTTAATATCGACAAATTTTAGCTTTTTGCCAGGGCTTAGCATTGCCCTGCTGCGAAGAGTGTCCAGTAGCTGGTCATAATAGATTTGTGCATCGACAAGGCCGGATTTTACAGCATCTGATCCCAGGTGTAGTGCAAGATGTTCTGCCAGGCTGTTAAGTGTGTCTTTGTTAAGGTGGCGTGTGGCGCTTGTTGCATTGATGACATTTTCCCACAGACGTGTGAGCAGGAGTTTGTATTGTTCACGGTTTTCAGGGCTGATGTGGTCTTTGACAAAAGGCTCTCCTGCTGATTTGTATTCCCCATGCCGAATGAGTATGGGTTTAATTCCCAGTTTATCCAGCAGGTTTTTGTAGTAAAAGATTTGTGCAGCCAGTCCTTTCCAGATAATATTTCCTGAGGGTACGAGATATATTTTGTCTGCAACAGTTGCCAGGTAATAAGCCTTCTGGTCATAGACATCAGAGAAGGCAATGACGGGTTTGCCGCTAGTTTTGAATTCTTTTATTGCCCGGCGGATTTCCTCGGTTTGTGCCCAGTCTCCATTGACAGTTCGTGTATTGATAAGAAGGCCTTTTATGTGTGGATCGTGTGATGCAAACTCTATGGCACGTATAATTTTGACCAAAGATACTGGTCCCTGGTTGCTAAAAGAAGAGAAATCCTGCACAAGGACTTTGTCCTGTATAGGCCGCGAAAAGTTTAGCTTGAGATAAGCATTCCGAGGAATCTGCTTGCTCTGTGTGCCAGTGATCATTATGTTAACCATTATTAGCATCCACATTGCTGTGCTCAGAATGCTATAGAAAAACATGCCCACTATGACCGCAAGCGTGGTTTTCCAGAAACTGTTTTTCATGTCATGATGTTTTTTATTTTGGTAATAAATTTACAACTTTTGAAGAGCAATAAAACCTCAAATTGTTAATGATGCAAAAAAAAATTGTATGGCGCATTCTGTTGCTACCTTTTGCTTTGATATACAGTTTTATAGCTCTTGTAAGAAATAAACTGTATGATTGGGGTATTGTGCGTTCGAGCTACGGCGTCTTGCCCACTGTGGTGATAGGTAATTTGACAGTAGGGGGTACGGGCAAGACGCCGATGACGATTTTTATTTCCCGTATGATGGCCGACGAATATAATGTGGCAATATTGAGCCGTGGGTATAAACGCAGGTCCAGGGAGTGTGTCATAGCTGATGGGGATGTGCCAGTGGGTTTGATAGGTGATGAACCAAAGCTAATAGAGCGAAAGACAGGCCTGCCAGTAGCAGTGTGTGCTGACCGTCACAAAGGGCTAGAGATGATAAAGGAGGGGTTACCTGAGACAGACGTTGTTATTCTCGACGATGCTTTCCAGCATCGTCGTCTCAAGGGTAATGTCAGTATTTTGCTTATTGATTATAATCGTCCTGTGTTTAATGACTTTTTTTTACCAGCCGGGAATTTGCGTGATAACCGTTACCGTCTCTCACAGGCAGATGTGGTGGTCTTTACCAGGTGTCCAGGGGATATGAGCTTGCAGCGGGCACAGAGGTTAGCTTCTTTAACCAGAAAAAATAAAGATGATGTTTTCTTTGCATCTATAGCTTATCAAGACCTGCAGAATTACTTTACAGGAGAGAGGATCAGCCTGGATAGCTTGAGGGATTATAAATTATTGCTAATTAGTGGTTTAGCGGATAATAGTCAGTTTGTTAATTTTCTGAAAGGCCGGTCAACAGTAATTGAGGAATACAGGTTTGCAGACCACAAGGAATATAAATTTGCAGAATTACAGAAAATTTTTTATAACTTTGCTCAACTTTACACTAAAAATGGGCTCATTGTCACCACTGACAAGGATTTTGTTAAGATAAAGGAATATGAATTCGACGACGAGATAATATCTCGCCTTTTTGTTTTGCCCATTGATGTGCATTTTCTGTTTGATTCTGAGGGAAAGTTCAAATTCAAAATACTGGAAAAATGGAAGAAAACTTACTCGTAAAGATTAATAAATCGTCTAATTATCTGAAGAAGGTAACAAATGATTTTGCTCCCGAGATAGGTATAATTTTAGGGTCTGGGCTGGGAAGTCTAGCTGATGATATAGATCAGGTTTATAGTGTGGATTATTCTGAAATACCTTATTTTCCTGTTTCGACTGTGGAGGGACATGATGGACGCCTGATTTTCGGTTATATTAGTGGAAAGCGTGTGGTAGCAATGAAAGGACGTTTTCATTTTTATGAAGGCTATAGCATGAAGGAAGTGACTTTTCCTGTGAGGGTTATGAAGTTTTTGGGTATAAAGGTGCTGATAGTATCTAATGCCAGTGGAGGTGTTAATCCTGATTTTCGTGTGAGCGATATAATGCTTATCCGTGATCATATAAATTTTTTCCCTGAGCATCCGTTGCGAGGGAAAAATTTCGAAGAGCTTGGCCCAAGGTTTCCAGAGATGAGTGAGGCTTATAGCCAGCAGTTGCGTGATTTGTTTAAGCAGATAGCAAATGAGGAGGGTATCTCGTTGCAGGAAGGGGTTTATGTAGGTATGCAGGGACCTACCTTTGAGACACCGGCTGAATATGGTATGGTTCGTGTGCTTGGTGGTGATGCTGTTGGCATGTCCACAGTACCAGAGGTAATAGTAGCCCGTCACATGGGCTTGCCTGTATTGGGCTTGTCTGTAGTAACAGACCTGGGTGGTCCTGACATCAAGGTTACTGTGAGCCATGAAGAAGTGTTGGAGGCAGCGTCAAAAGCAGAGCCACATTTGCGCAAGTTGGTTGTTAAATTTATTGAAAGAATACAACTTTAGCCGTGCCATTTCGTTATAAATTTTGACGAATAGAAAAATTTTTTGTTAAATTACTTGCAAAATTTCTTGTAAAATACTAATGCGAATTGACTTTTTGCTTATTAATTCGTTTATTTGCAAACGATATACTATTTTTTGACGAGATAACCCTCTGAATTAAACATAAAAATATTTTCCGAGTATGAGACAGCTTAAAATTTCTAAGTCCATCACCAACCGCGAGAGTGCTTCCCTGGACAAATATCTTCAGGAGATAAGCAAGTATGACCTGATTTCTGTAGAAGAAGAAGTAGAGCTTGCCCGCCGTATCAAGAAAGGGGATAAGGAAGCTATGGAGAAACTTATCAAGGCCAACCTCCGTTTTGTTGTATCAGTAGCCAAACAATACCAGAACCAGGGTTTGAGTTTACCAGACCTTATCAATGAGGGTAACCTGGGGCTTATCAAGGCAGCAGAGAAATTTGATGAGACACGTGGTTTTAAATTTATTTCTTATGCAGTATGGTGGATACGCCAGTCTATCATGCAAGCTATTAATGAGCAGAGCCGAATCGTGCGATTGCCTTTGAACCAGGTAAGCTCTCTTACCAAATATAAGAAAGCAATTCAGGAGTTTGAGCAGAAATATCATCGCAAGCCAACAGAGGAAGAATTGGCAGAGATTCTCGAGACTACAGAGGAGAAAATCAAGAAAACAGCATCAGCATCAGGTAAGGCCATATCAATGGATGCTCCTTTTGTCGAAGATGAGGAAAACTCATTGATAGACATTTTACCAAATGAGGATGCTCCAAAGGCTGATGAACCACTGATGCGCGAGAGTCTCAGGGTAGAAATAGAGAGGGCATTATCCACGCTGACAGAGCGCGAAAGGGATATAGTCAAATTGTCTTTTGGCATTGGTTGCGAAGCTATATCTCTTGAGGAAATAGGCGAACGTTATGGGCTGACCCGTGAGCGTGTACGACAGATCAGGGAAAAAGCTTTACGGAAATTACGTAACACGAGCAGAAGTAAAATTCTAAAAGCCTATCTTGGCTAATGCCTTGAAAAGCACGGTACTAGATACCGTGCTTTTTTGTACAAAGAAACTCAAAAATTAATAAAGTCATGAAAAAAAACATTTTAATCATCATTGGTTTGTTGATTAGTATCAATCTTGTGTTTGCAAGTTGCAATGGTAAAGGACAGAGTCAGACACCACAGCAGACACAAACAGTCCAATCTCAAGACAAGGTGCAGGATAATCCTCAGACCACCTCTCCGTCAGTAGAGACAAAGACTTCTGATGCTGGACATACTCTATCTAATCCAGCTCCTGGCGAAGATCCCTGGAAAAAGATAAATCCTACGAAGGTGAATGTGCTGACAACAGAGATGTTTAAGCAGTTGATTTTTGATTACACAAAGTCCAAGCAGTGGGCATTTAAGGGAGACAAGCCATGCGTTATTGACTTTTATGCTGATTGGTGCCGTCCATGTCGTTATGTCTCTCCAATTATGGAGCAGCTGGCAGAGGAATACAAGGGCAAGGTTATCTTTTTCAAGGTAAATGTTGATAATGAAAGCGAGCTTGCTCAAATCTTTGGTATTCAGAGTATTCCTTCTGTTTTGTTCTGTCCAGTGACAGGAACACCTCAAATGGCTGTAGGCGCAATGCAGAAAGAGAATTACATACGTGCCATTAAACAGATTA
>JALVRO010000070.1 GCA_027031265.1 Bacteroidales bacterium
CTTTTATTGCTTCACGGTATTTCTTGAGCTTAAAGAGTGCAGCACCCATATTGTTGTATGCAATAGCATAATCAGGCTTTATCTCCACTGCTTTTTTGAAATCTTCGAGAGCTCCTTCGTAATCACCTTTGAGAAAACGGGCACGCCCACGGTTGTTCCATGATATATAATAAGTAGAGTCCAGGCGAATTGCCTCTGAATAATCCTTGATAGCACCGTCATAATCTTTCATTATTCGCTTGAGTGTGCCGCGATTGTCAAAATAAAAAGGTAAGTTTGGGTTCAGGTCAATGGCTTTGTTGTAATCTTCCAGAGCCTCATCATACTTTTTTAGCATTCGGCGTGCACTGGCCCTGTCATTGTAAGCATAATCATAGTCAGGCTTTATTTCAATTGCCTTGGTATAAGCTTCCTCAGCAGCCTCATAATTGCCCAGCTCAAACTGTGCCATACCCATATAATAGTAAGCATTGGCCTCATGATAACCAAGCTCTGTAGCTGTTTGCAGGTCTTTTAGTCCTTCCATATATTTACCTCCACGTACATAAGCATAACCACGGCTGAAATATGCTTTGGCAAGAGAAGGATCAAGCTCTATTGCCTTTGTAAAATCCTCAACCGCTCCATCATAGTCTTTCATCTCCATCCGTACGCTTCCACGGTTGAAATATGCCTTGGCAAACCCAGGCTTTATTTTGATTGCTTCTGTGAATTTGACTATCGCAGAATCATATTTGTTCTGTGAATAATACTCAAGCCCTTTATTATAAGCCAGTTCAGCTTCCTGTCCCTTGGCTATAATAACTGTCGAATCTTTTGGTTGCTGTGAAAAAACTGCGCTAGAGAAAAATAATACACTGATTATCAAGGAAAAAACTTTTTTCATTGTCTAATTTTTTTTATTTTATCAGGTTCAAAAAAATTCTATCTTTGTCAAAGATAAGAGATTTATTTAAAACTTGCCAATTATAAAACTTTATAAAAATGATTCAACGTATACAAACTTTGTACCTGTTCATTGCTGCTGTGCTTCTGCTAGTAGCATCATTTTTCCCATTCTACACTTTCAACAACGGGCAGATAATAATGGATGGGTTCAGCCTGCATTCTGCCAGTGGACAAAAAATGTTCTCTACTATTCCTTTGAATATAATCAACTGGCTAGCAGCTCTTCTAGCATTAATCACAATCTTCCTGTTCAAAAAACGTATTCTCCAGATGCGTCTGGCCACATACACAATTATAATTTTACTCGGCTTTTATTTGTTGCTCATTTATTACCGTTTTTATGCCCTGCCCAAAATTGAGACCATCACATACTCCAAATTAGAAATTTATAGTCTTTTTCCGGTTATATCCGCAATACTCATTTACATGGCAGCCAGGGCCATCCGTCGTGACGAGCAAAAAATACGTGCAATGGACAGATTCAGAGATTAAACTAGCTCTGCACATCAGTGACTCTTTTTGTCCTATTCCCTGCACCACAGTGATGTGCAGGGATTTTTTTGCACACAGAAATTTATAAAAACCTATTACAACCCTTCAAGAGGTAAAAAAAACACATAATTGTCACTCATTAAATCAGCCGTTGTGTGCCGTAGACAAAAACAAAAAAACTAAATGAAACTTAAAAAACTTATTAAAATATTTTTACTACTGATAATTTTGGGGATAGCTTTTCTGACTTACTGCCACCTAGAGACCCGTTGGATAAAAATAAAAAAAATTGAACTGGTTTCGGGGGACATACCAAATTCATTTGTTGGGGAAAAAATAGTTTTTATTACTGATATTCATCATGGTCCTTATCTATCAATTGAACGCGTCAGAAATCTTGTAAAAAAAATTAATAAATTACAACCTGATTTAATATTAATGGGAGGCGACTATGTGCATCGTGACCCTAAATATATTAAACCAGTTTTTGATGAATTTAAAGAGTTGAAGCCCAAATATGGTATTTATGCAGTATTAGGAAACCATGATCATTGGGAAGATCCTGAACTTACAAGACGTTTGATGATTAGAAATGGAATAAAAATCTGTGATAATAAATCTTATTGGGTTAAAATTAATAATGACAGGATAAAAATCGGAGGAGTTGGTGATTTATGGGAAGATGCGCAGAAATTGGACAGTACAATACATGATTTAAAAAAATCTGATTTCTGTATTCTTATCTCACATAATCCTGACTATTTAGAGAATATACAAACAGATTTAATTGATTTTACATTATCCGGTCACACACACGGAGGACAAATGACTTTCTTTGGCATTTGGGCACCAATAGTACCTTCAAAATATGGGCAAAAATATCGCTATGGCTTAAAAAGATTTGGAAATATGCAATCATATATTTCATCGGGAATAGGAACCATAACACCACCATTAAGATTTTTTTGCAGACCTGAAATTGTATTGATTGAATTACAAATGAATAAAACTACGGCACACAACACGGCATATTAGCGGCGTTCGGCTAAAGCATCACTTGGACTTCGCCACTTTTTTCTTCCCTGCTGTCTAAAAAAAACTCTGATATGCCGCCCCCGTTAGCTGCTTTATTATCCCTGATTTTGACAAATACGAGCTATCATCTGTGAAAATAAAAAGCAAGCAACCATCCTTTATCAGGTCAATGACCTGTCTGGATATATCCTCTGGCACAGCAGGACAACCATAACTTCTTCCCAGACGGCCATATTTTTTAATAAATTGCCTACCCACATACCACGCTCCATGTACGACAATGCGGCGGTCCATAGCTTTATCATTGATTCCAGGCTCTAATCCCTGCAAAGTGAGCGAATACCCATGCTTACCATAATATATCTTGCCTGTCAGATAAAAACCAGGTGAAGACATGAGCGAGTTAGGCTCGTTACTGAAACGCATAGCCCAATTTTCCCCTGTATTTCTGCCATGTGCTACATAAGTCTTTAGCAGTATTCTGTGATTTTTCACATCAATTATCCACAACCGCTCCTGCGTCGAAGGCAAAGTAAAATCTATGATTGTCACAATACTATCATTGGCCGGTCGAATTATGTGCATTCCTCCCAGAGCTAGACTTAAAGCTTTCATGGACAGGGTTGTATCATCCAGGACAGTCCATAAGCGCCCCACAGATTGAGAATTAACACTAAGAAAACCAATTACCAGACAAAGCATTAACAAAATCTGCTTCATACACCCCTCTTTTTTTACAAAAAACGACATAGCTGCCGAAAAATAAAAACACTTTTTGATCAGATTCAAAAAATCTCATACTGGTAAAAACCATTTACAAGAATAAAATAATCTAACGTCTTCTACTTCACAAGGCGTTTTCAGCACGCTTGTAAGCAATTAGTAATTGGTATTATACTGTTAAACGAATCACAAACTAAAAAGGCTGTCACCGTCTGAAATATCTCAAACCGTGACAGCCTGGGATGACTAATAACAGGGCATTAATGTTTGTGCTCCTTTGGATAGAGGAATTTCTTGCCTGTCTTTTCCACAATAATCTTGTAATATTCTGGGCTATAACCTGGCTGGTAAGGACCTGGAGGAATATTCTTATGATTGCTATTATCCAGTAGTTTCATGCCCTGGGACTTCATTATATTAAAGTCTTTGAACTTCATAAACAAGAAGTGGAATAGTTCTTTCCAGAATTTAACAGTATTATCAGCCATGGAGCATGAGTAATCAGTGAGAAAATCGCGAGCCAGATCAGGATCTTTATCATAAAGCGTATTAGCTGCCAGATCCACAGCGGGCGTATAAGCAATATACTTATTCTCAAGCTCTTGCTGGTATTTCTCAATTATTGGATGAATCGAGTCATAACGATAATAAGCCAGGTTGCTCACCAGGTTAAATACCCAGAAAGCAGCATCATCAGACCACTGAATCATTGAGCCATTACCCTGGCGGTATGACTCTGGTGGATGCTTTATTCCAACATAAATAGGCACATAAACAGTGCTGGCAGCATCATCCACACCAAACCAGAACAGGCCACCAATCTCATCTGGCAACCAGGAACGTGCCTGCGCAACGAATGTAAAGCCTGTCTGTTGTGTAGCAGTTGTACGTTCATTGAAATAATTTTTACCACAGCATTTCCACACCAGTGGGCGCGGACGATAAGGCATGTGCCATGGCCCTGCCCCAATATCCATTGACATATCCAGCTCTGTACCTTCCAGATGATCGCGCATCAGATTCATTACCTCATGAATGGTTAGCTTATGATCAGGCTTGATATACAAAGGCATACGATTGGTGCAGAAATTATTGACATTCTTATGACCATTTGGCAATTTCTTATCATGCTTTAGCTTTCCCTTGGCATAATTGAAGTATTCCTCATTTTGACGGAAATTCTTGTTTATAGATTTAAAGAAAGACCACACTCTTATCTCACAAAAACGGGCCCCACCAAAATCAACTGGTGCATAAAAATCAGAAAAACTAAAATCTTCGTCTGTTCCCTTGTATCCAAGCTTACGGGCAAAACTAATAACATCAGGAGAATTGAAAACCATAGCATCTGGATCATCCCAGCGGTTCTGCTTCTGATACTCAAAAGTGGTAATACGGGCCTGGTTAGCATGGGCTGTCACATAACCATCAGGTATTCTAACGGCTACCCATACAGCGCCTTTCTCATATTTACCCTTACCAATGACCTCCATTATCCACACTTCTTTTGGATCAGCAATAGAAAAACTCTCTCCTTCGCTTGCATAACCATATTCATCCATCAGATCTGCCATGATACGGATAGCCTCACGGGCCGTGCGTGCTCTCTGCAATGTCACATATATCAAGCTACCATAATCTATATTTGCACCTGGCTGGTGCTGCAGATCACTACGTCCACCATAAGTAGTCTCACCAATAATTACCTGATTTTCGTTCATATTACCCACCACCTGGTAAGTATGAGGTACCTGGTCGATCTGGCCAAGGTATTTACCAGAATCCCAATCATAAATATCTAGCTTTGAACCAACTGGCCAATCAGCTGCTGGCCAAAAATACAGTTCACCAAACAATACATGTGAATCAGCATTATAAGTAACTATAACTGAGCCATCTGTAGTGGCACCTTTTGTAATCAGAAAATTTGTACAAGCCTTAGCCTTGACTGCCGCCAAAAAACCTAAGACCATTAACAGCAAAAAAACTTTTTTCATAACATAGAATTTTTCATTTGTCTAAAAACAAAAATATGAAAATTAGCAAAAGACCCAAGATTTGACATTACATAAAGAAAAATTATTTTTGTCATTACAAACACACTTGCTAATGAACATTGAATATTTCATAGCGCGCAGACTGGACAAAGGAGACCTGGGAAGCAAGTCTTTGTCTTTATTGATAATAAAGATTACGACTATAGCAGTAGCCCTGAGCCTTGCTACAATGATTCTCTCTGTAGCCATAGTCACTGGATTCAGGCGCGAGATACAAAACAAACTCTCTGGCTTTGTAGGACACATAATCATAACCAGGCACACATCAAACGAATCTTACCAGCTCGAACCTATAGAACTTGACTCAACCGTTATCAGAAAGGTATTATCCACACCAGGTGTTGACCACATCCAAATATTTGCCCTTAAAGCTGGCCTGGTTAAACACAAAGATTTTATACAGGGCGTTGTTTTCAAAGGCGTATGGAAGGACTTCAACTGGGACTTTTTTGAGCAATACTTCACACAAGGCAGCCTGATCAATCTTGATACAGTTCCATCTTCCACACAAGTCATTATATCACAGGAGCTTGCACACAAATTAAACTACCATCTCGGTGACCATCTCTTTGCTTTTTTCATACAGAATCCTCCACGACTACGTAAATACAAAATTCTAGGTATTTACAACACAGGACTCGTGGACTTTGATAATATCTATATCCTGACAGATATACGCCAGATTCAAAAACTCAATGACTGGACACAGCAAGGGAAATTCCTCATATCAGGTTACGAAGTCTTTATCAAAGATTTCAAACAACTAGACATAATCACAGAGGATCTAAAAAGAAAAATTGCATTTGGTCTGGATCCAGACCACCCAAAGCTCAAAGTACAGAACCTCAAAGAGCTATATCCCGACATTTTTGACTGGCTCGCACTTGTGGACATGAACGTGGTACTAATCCTCACAATCATGGTTGTAATTGCTCTGATCAACATGACCACAGGGCTGCTAATCATTATTCTCGAAAAAACAAGCTTCATAGGCATACTCAAAGCACTTGGCGCTAAAAATGCCTCTATCAGACGTATCTTTGTCTATAACTCATGGTTCATTCTCAAGCGTGGCCTCCTGTGGGGAAATGCGCTTGGCCTGGGACTGGCATTGCTTCAGTACTTTTTCCACATTATTCCACTCAATCCTGACACTTACTACGT
>JALVRO010000071.1 GCA_027031265.1 Bacteroidales bacterium
CTTTGAAAACGAAATATAACAAGGCGCTGCACTCGGACAAAATAAAGCTGCGCAGCTTCGCTATGCAGCTTTATTTTGCCGGTGAGCTTGGTCGTTATGTGTAAAAAATTAGGGCAGAAATAATAATACGGGAAGTCTATGAATGATTTGATAACAAAAATAGAAATTATTAGCTTCCGATCTATAGAAAGGATGACAATACCTGTTAAGGAAATTAATATTTTTTCTGGTTCTAATGATATTGGTAAATCCAATATACTTAAAGCCATTAATTTGTTCTTCAATAATCAAACAGATTTTTTAAAACCTTTAAAATTTGAGGATGATTACAACAAGGTTTCAAGAGCTAAAGCACAACGCTCAACAAAAATGAAACAACTCATTAAAATACGAATATATCTAAAGCCTCCATCATCTTACAAGTCCTTGTCTGGAGAAAAGAATTTATTTATAGAAAGACAATTTGATCGTGAGGGTGAACGCTTCGAGAGATATAGTACCGATGACAGCAAAAAAAAGGCATCAATAAAGCGAATAATCAATAAAGTTAAATATGTTTATATACCTGCTTTGAAAGGAGAGAGTGTATTACAGTATCTTCTATCGTTGATTGGAGAACAGCAGCTCATTACTGATGGAGATATATCCTCACTAAATAATAGTATTTCTAATAAAACGAAAGATCTTAAAGAAATCTTAGGCAGTTCAGGGATACAAATTGGAACAAATTTTGGCTTACCTACCTTGCTTTCTGATTTTTGGCAAAAACTTTCAGTTAATACATCTTATGAGCAGTTTGAAAAACTTGATTCTGATATTAAAGGTAGCAACAAAGATAGCAAACTAAACCCATCTCAATTTAGTATTTCTCTGCTAAATAGAGGGGAGGGTATAAAAAGCAAATACATCCCACCTTTATTAAAATGGCTAGATAATAATGATAAAACAAAAGAATTTATTTGGGGTATTGATGAACCAGAAAATTCCCTTGAATTTGGGCTGTCTGATAAATTAGCAAGATTGTTTTTTAATGATTATTCCTGCTTTAATCAAATATTCCTAACTTCACATTCATTAGCATTCATTAACCCCCCAGACGATATAAGAATTCAACCGAAAGTGTTCAAAATACGCAAGGACGAATATGGGGCAACTCAATGGGAGAATATGCATGATTTATTTAAAAAACAATCAAAGTATGACTTATATGATGAGTTAGGTATTTTGTTGGCTCAAAAAGAATTTATTGAAGAATATCGAAGCGTCGTTCTTGAGAAAGAAAAGTTAAAATCTAAGATAGATTCTTATACGTCACCTATCCTGATAGTTGAAGGAAAAACTGATAAATGGATTATTGAAAAAGCCTGGAGCGTATTAAATCCTGGCCAACAAATGCCTTTTGACATTTACCCATCTGGCCTTTATATAGATGTGAATGAAAGTGAAGGAAATGCAAACCAAACTAGGCGCTCGATTGAATTAATTTCACCTATGGTTGATGAAAATAAAATTATTATCGGTCTGTTTGATAATGATCGTGAGGGTAACGAACAATTCAAAGGACTCAGCAAAAAAATATTCGAAAATCATGTTGTGTCTAAATTCACGCGCAAACATAAATCAAAGAAAATATATGGACAACTATTACCCGTGCCTAATATCAGGCAAAGCTTTGTTGGAGAAAAAATAATCCAGAGATTTTTAGAGATTGAGCATTATTTCGATGACGCAACCTTAAATAGGTTTCATTTAAAAGGCGATAAAGTTGCACCAGATTCAAGTGTCTTTGCTATTAGAAGCAATCATAAAACAGCCTTTTCTCAAGATGGCATCAATGACCTAAATGATAGCAAGTTTGCTAATTTCAATATTTTATTTGATAGATTAAATGAAATTATTAATGGCGAGTGAAACACAAACACATAACAAGGCAAATACACTCGGACGCTAAAAAGCGACGCTCCTCCGTCGCTCTGCTTTTTAGCGCCGGTGATTTGCGGCGTTATGTTTTACAGTAGTCAGCCACAAGGTAAGTCA
>JALVRO010000072.1 GCA_027031265.1 Bacteroidales bacterium
GCGCGTGAGTTACGCTCATAGACCTCTACATCAAAGCCTCTCAGTGCCAAGTAATAAGCTACCGTAAGACCTGCTGGACCTGCACCTATTACAGCTACCCTCTTGCCATTCTTAGGAGCTATTGGAGGATTAACAATCTCTTTTATCTCGTCTGCGTTCAATGCACGCTCTGTTGCATAACGCTTCAACCAGCGGATAGCTACTGGTTCACCACGCTTAGCCAGGGCACAAATTTCCTCACAACGGCGTGTACAAACCTTACCACAGGTCTCTGGCAGCGGGTTGTTATCATAAATAATTCGCAGTGAATCATCGTCAGCTCCGCGTGCTATAGCATTGATATATTCTGGAATGTGCATGTGCTCAGGACAAGCCTCTGTACACAGGCCACAGCTCAAACAACGCTGTGCCTCCTGGCGTGCCTGTTCTTCTTCGTAACCTAACACAACTTCGGCAAACGACTTAACGCGTTCCTCTGGATCAAGCATAGGCATCGGCACACGATCATAAGTGTTAATAGAATAATTCAGATCACTACTAACCCAGGATCGCTTATCCTTACCTTCTGGATTGCTAATGCCTGGTGTCCACAGAAATTCATTAGGATCAGGACTAACAAAGATATAATCAGTTGTCAGGCTCAGGGATCCTGTTGGACACACATCCACACACAGACCACACCAGCAGCAACGGCCATTATCAACGCGTGGACGCAAGCCACTATCTCCCTTCTTAGACTCTACACCCTCGAGAGGAATCATGTCAATAGCCTTGTTCATACAGATCTCTGCACAGTTACCACAACCAATACAATACTCTACATCATTATAATGCAGGCCTCGATAACGTGCAGCTGCTGGTACTTCGATCTTTGGGAAAAGCAGTGTATGTGGCTTACGGCTTAGCTGACTCAGACCTGTCAGCGGGTTTAATACCCCTTTTATGTTGAACAAACTCATCGTTTTACAGATTTTAGTTTACAAACATTTAATTTGATTAACGTTCCATTTCTGGTGGACAAGTACCCAGACTGTTCATTATAACAGAAACATCAGCAATGTTCTGTCCTACCAGAATCTTTTCCAACAATGTAATACCATGCACATAAGCAGGTCCACGGACATGAATACGACGTGGATGCTCAGAACCATCACTCACAACATAATAACCAAACTCTCCTCGTGCGGATTCTGTCTTAACATAAGCTTCACCACGTGGGATTCTCCATTTATGTGGATTAGGAATCTTGTTCCAGACAGGACCTTTGTCTGGCATCTTGTCCAGTATCTGGCGAACAATATTTATTGACTGGCGTATCTCAAAGCGGCGCACCAATGCACGAGCCCACACATCACTCGTATTGTACATGTCAGGCACAACAAAGTCCACCTGGTCATAAAACTCATAAGGATCATCTTTGCGGACATCACTTGCTATACCTGCTGCACGGAGAGGTGGACCTACTACACCCCATTCAATTGCTTTCTCTGGTGGTATATAACCTATACCCTGTGTACGTTTCTGGAACACTGCATTATCAAACATTACGCGGTCATAGTCATCGAGGCGTTTTTCGATATAATCCATGACTTTAGCTACACGTGACTTAAAGCCTTTTGGTAGGTCACGACGCACTCCTCCTGGCCAGATATACATGTGATAAACACGGCCACCTGTAAGTTCCTCAAACAGATCAAGCACATAGTTACGGTCACCGACAGACCACTGGCCTATAGTATAAAGACCTGCAGAACCAGATTGTCCACCATACCAGAGCAGATATGCCTGAATACGTGCCAGCTCAAGAACCAGCATTCTTATCCAGCGGGCCTTCTCAGGCACTTCACGGCCTTCTATTTCCTCAACACCGCGAGCATAGTTTTCCTCATTTGGATCAGGCTCTGGAACACATATACGGCAGACAATAGTAAAGCTCTGTAGCCAGTTGCGGCGTTCCATCAACTTTTCAAAGCCACGGTGCAAATAACCGATATGTGTCTCGGCCTTTACTACTGTATCACCCTGGATCTCCAGCTTGACCATCATATTACCTGTTATACCAGGGTGCTGTGGACCTAAGTATATTGTTGTTGTCTTTTCGTTTCTCATCGTGAATATTTCTTTGCAAATTCTGGAATTTCTTCACCTGTGCGGTTAGCTATAACCTCACGGACATTCTGTGCGTCTTCACGTCCGCTACGGAAGCTGTAGTTTTCCATTACATAATGTAATGTATCAAAATCACGTCGCATTGGGGGCAGGTCATCCCAGTCTTCGAGAATAAGCTCACGGGGACCTACTAAACCTTCGAACTCAATGCCAAACATCTCGCGCATTTCACGCTCATAAGTATTTGCCTGTGGCCAAATATAATCAATGTTTGGTGCCACTGGATTGAGGCGGTCAATATCGACCTTAACCAGAACATTTATCTTCTCCTGTGGATGCCAGAGTATATAAACTATCTCAAAGCGATTTTCCTCCATCCAGTCCACACATCCTATATGTGAGAGATGCAAAAAGCCCATCTTTTCTTTCAGAAACAGCAGAACACTCTCAATATTATCCTTACTTGTTCTCATCACTACTCTACGCTCACGCTGGACACGGGTCTCTATAATCTTGTCCCTGAAATGCTCCCGCATCTCAAGTATTACCTTATTTTCGTATGTGAGATCAGCCATTTTCCCTTTGTTTTTGTTTGTTAAAGATTCCTGGAATTACCAGTTGTAATCTGGCATTTTCCAATTCTTAATCAATTTTCGCTGATTCTGGCGGTACCATTCAAGGTTTTCCTTATAATGACGCCATCCATTTGCCTGTCCCCTACCAATAAGCTCCTGGAGTTTGGCAAATCCTGCCAATACTGCTTCTGGACGGGGCATACAGCCATTAATATAAACATCAACTGGTATATAAAGATCCAACTGCTTGATGGTATTGTATGAATCCCAATACATACCGCCATTGATAGTGCAAGAGCCGAATCCTATCACATACTTAGGATCCTGCATCTGCTCATAAGAACGTATAACGCGCTTGAGGGTCTTCACAGAAAGATATCCTGTTATTAACAATACATCTGCCTGTCGGGGAGTAGCTGCTCCTCGAACACTAAAACGCTCTGCATCATAACGTGATGTCATCGTAGGCGGAATCTCTATTGCTCCGCATCCCGTCCCATAAGCCAATACCCACAGAGAATTTTTGCGCGCAAAGTTTTTTATAAACTCTACTATTTTTGCACTTTCACGGTCATTTAATACGTAATTCATAGCTTTTCATTTTTGATTTAGCCCCAGGGCTAATTAAACTGATGCGATAATAAGACCAAGAACAGCAAAAATCAAAGGCCATCTCCACAATGACCAGATAGCCTGCTCTGTCCTATACCGGGGATTTATTGCACTCCACAATACTGGAATCATATACAAGCTCAAAGTCTTTATAATCATCCACAACCAGCTTGTCGCTCCTCCCAGGAATATATCTACAATCAATGCTAGCTTAGCAAACATAAATATACTTCCTGAGCTCATCATCAAACCCATATACTTTCCACCAAACTCAGAGGGTGGACCTGAAGCTAATTCTGATGGAGCTATTACTATGTCATAAGGTGAATAACGGAACATAGCAGGTATTACCAACAATGCTGCTAAAAATGCAAATGGCTGTTGAAAAGCTATCCATGTATGATGCTGTTGCTGCCATGCTACCAGATCCGTCAACGAAGTTGTCTTGTACTGTATCATTACGGCTATCAATGCCATTACCCATGGAATCTCAAAACCGACCATCTGCGACAATCCACGTGTCACACCTATAGCAGAGTTCGGATTACCTGTCTGTCCTGCACCCAGTGCAAAGCCAAGTGAACCAAAGACCATCAAATATAGCAGCAAAATAAGATCACCTTTAAACGTGAAATTAGCCCAGAAAGTACTGTTGTAAACAATCGGGATAAATAGCAAGGTCGATACTCCCATGGCTATCATCCACAGAGGAGCCAGATGCTGCATTATTCCATGATGTATGTTAGACTCCTTGGACCATAACTTCATCACATCCAGAAAATTCTGATGTAAAGGAGGACCATAACGGTTCTGTATACGGGCTATAACCTTACGCCTTATACCCATGTAAAACAGACCAGAGATAAAAGCTATTAATATTGTTAGCAAAACTGCACCTAATGTTTGCCAGAATGTCATTTTCCCTAAATTTTATGTTAAAAAATCTGTTTTGCAAGCAAAAGTAATATAGCAAAGAAAATTACCACATATAATGCATAAGTCTGTGCATTCCCAGTGTAAAAGCGGCGTACAAACTGGAAAAAGTCTTCCACACCGCGCCCAATTACATTATATATACGTGTCATTGAATACTTGAACACAGGCGCTATTGCACGCTCAAATGGCTTGAAAAAATCCAATGCAAAATGATAGTTATCATCCTCTGATGGAGGCTCACCTGCTGTATGAATATCCTTGGTCGTTACATAACGTGTGCCCCTACGGTTGACCAGTGTTATTACAATTAAAAAGACCACAAAAGTTACTCCCAATGCCATTGCTACATAAGTCATATCCACCATGTCTCCCCAGCTATTAGTCAAGATGGACATCTGGTAAGTTATATCCGCAAAACCTAGTGCCTCCATGCTCTGTGCTATTGGTTTGAACACAAAACCTGGCAATGTACCTGCTACCACAAGGAACAAAGCCATCAAAAGCATTGGGATAGTCATCAAAACAGGTGCCTCTTTCACATCCTTATAATCATCCTCTTCCTGGCCCAGAAATAATCCAAACAATATTCTGTAAGAATACAGAAAACCTGCTGTACTTGCAAGGAAGAGCAGAACTACCAGCCACACATGACCATCAGTAATCAATGATTCATAGAGCATCCATTTTCCTATGAAACCTGCAATTGGTGGAATACCTGCCAGTGCAATTACAGCAATCAATGTTGAAATAAATGTGTAAGGCATTTTACGGATAAGAGCTCTGAGCTCAGAAAATTTCGTCGTACCTGCCTGACGCTCTACAGCTCCTACTGCCATAAACAAAGTACCCTTAAAAGCACCATGCAAGAGAGCCAGGAAAATAGCTGCAAAAACAGCCAACTTTGTCCCTACTCCAATACCTGTAACTATATACCCAAGCTGTGCTACCGACGACCAGGCTAGCAGTTTTTTAGCATCATCCTGTATAATAGCATAGAATGTGCCCATTACTGCTGTTATAGCACCAAACCATGCCAGCCAGTGTCCGACTGAACTTATACCATGGTTGAGATACATGTTAATAACAACCAGTATTAAACCATAAATACCCATCTTTGACATCGCTCCAGAGAAAAGCGATGTAAAACTCATCGGTGCACTACTATAAGCATCTGGTGCCCACACGTGAAGTGGCATCACTGCTGCTTTGACACCAAAGCCAATGATTAACAAAATGCCTATCAAAAGCTGGTTCTTTAAAGACAGGACTCCGAAAAAGTTTATCAAGTCTCCAATGTAAAGACTCTTTATTGTGGCACCTATCAAAACTATTGCTGTAAGCAATGAATATGCACCCACTGCACTGAAGAAGATATACTTCAACCCGACTTTGTCCAGACCTTTACCTCTTGAATATATTACAATCAAATATGAAGACCAGGTCATTATCTCCCAGAAAACAAACAAGCTAACCCAATCACGGGCCATTAAGATGCCAAACATGGCTCCAATAACAAACAAGAAGAGCATGTAAAACCACTCCAGCCGCTCGCGTCCTTTCATGTATGGAATAGAGTATATTAATGCCAGCGGTGACAATATTGCTACCAATAAACCAAAGATCCAAGAGAAACCATTGAATCCCAGGCCAAGCCTTAATCCAGCCAGTTTTATGCTTACTAATGAGTGAATATCTATCTGAAAAAACAAATATGCTCCTGTCAGACCTATCAGCGCAATCAGGATATCACCTATAATTTTACTGATTTTATATGCAAAATATGTGATTAGCCCACCGCCGAAGAAAAGTATTAACAACAAAACTAAAGTATTCATTGTCTAACAAGTTTAAAATTAGTTTAAAAACCAAGAGAATTTTGAATATACTGCGCTTTGTCTATTATCACGACAGTGGCACGGTCTATATAGTGTGTAACCATGTCTGGATACACACCAATAGCTATTATTACCAGAGCCAGCAAAATCATTGCTAGCATTCCGTTCCAACGAGGTGTATGTGGCTCATACTCACCTGTTGGCTCTGCAAAATAGAGCTTGTGTACCACACGCAGGTAATAGACTAGCTCCACAAGACTCACTGACAAAATCAAAATAATCAGAACAACGTAATGCTTCTGTGCTGCTGCCAGCAGGAGAT
>JALVRO010000073.1:0-834 GCA_027031265.1 Bacteroidales bacterium
GAAATATAGTTCGTAAATTTCTAGGCGGAATGTCAAAGTCTTACGATAAAAGAATACCTAAAGAAGTTCTTACTGGTAGTCGTATGCAAAGATTGGAAGTGCTTAGAGGTTTAATGGATACTGATGGTACTATAAGTAAATGCGGTAGCTGTTCTTTTAGTTCTACATCAAAAGGATTAGCTGAAGATGTTCAAGATATAGTAAGATCTTTAGGTGGTTCTGCTTACATAACAGAAGGTAAAACTAAATCTAAGTTTGGTAAATATTGGCGAGTTAATATATCTATAAATGAGGATATATTTAAACTGGAAAGAAAAAGAATAAAGCAACAATACAGTATTGATAAATTTTCAGTTCCTATAGAAAGTATAGAAAAAATAGATAAAGAACCAACACAATGTATTGTTGTAGACAGTCCTACAAAAACTTTTATTACTAACGATTGGACAGTTACTCACAACAGCTCTGTTCTCTCCGCTTTTCTACCTCTCTATTTAGCTATAAAAGGTAAATTACCAAATAAGCAAAAAATACCATTTATTGTAGCAGTAGGTGCAAGTGCTGAGGGCGGTGCCAGAGTAATGAGTAAAACACTAGGCTCATTAGTTAATGAAAGTGTATTTTGCAGGAATTATTTTGAAGAAATAAGAACAACAGAGAGTGAAGTAGAGTTAACAAGAAAGGGATTGGAACCGAAAGCTGATAGAACTTTTTTGATGAGATCTCTTGGCTGGAGTGGTGGGATTAGAGGTATCAGAGATAGTTTTGGTAGACGACCATCGATGTTTATTCTTGATGATATTATTCCAAATACAGCGGCTGCAAATTCCAAGA
>JALVRO010000073.1:844-2028 GCA_027031265.1 Bacteroidales bacterium
GTTTTTCCAATTTGTGAAAAAATTGATGATTCTATGAAGCCTAAAGACATTGTATCAGCATGGCCAGATATGCACCCACCTAAAGCCATATGGGAACAGTACCATGCAGCAAAAAACAGTGGTGAATTACAGTCATTTATGCAGGAAAGAATGTTAAGAATTGCTTCTGAAGAAGAAAGAATGATACCTGATCATATGATAAAATGGTATACAAATAGGGATCTAATAATAAAGAATTTGGATAATTTCAACTTAATTATTACAACAGACTTTACAGCATCAAACAATTTGACAGGTGATTTCAGTGGTATAGCTGTTTGGGCTATAAATGCCATAGATGAGAGGTATCTATTAGACCTGTGGCTTAGAAAATCTACTATAAATGACCAGTATGAGATGTTATTTAAAATTGTACAAAAGTGGAAGTTTTTATCCAGAGGTAAAAATATAGAAGTTGGTGTAGAAATAGACGGTCAACAACAATTGAACATTCACACACTAGACAAAATGAAGATAGAAAAGAATATATGGTTTAGTTATGCTAGACAAAAAGATGCACCACATAACCAAGTCGGTATTAGAAGTAAAAGAATTGCTGGTTCGAAATTAGATAGAGTAAAATTAACTTTGGGGGCATTTGAATTAGGTAAATGGAAGTTTCCTGAAGAATTAAAAGATACACATGATATGCAAGAACTATTGGAAGAATTGAGAAAAGTTACTCATTATGCTATAGCTTCAAAACATGATGACGGCTTAGATTTATTATCGCAACTAGAAATGATAGATTATTTTTTACCATCTGAAATCGATACTACTAACACATCAGAATCTCTTATGAGTTCTGATGTGTTAGTATGGAGAGATGATTTTAAGTTGTTAGACAATGATAATTTGGACGATAAGGATCCTCTTATATTTTGATTCTTGATTATATTGACAAATTTTGATATGATAATCACAAAATATTTTTTGGAGTTGTTATGACATTACAAGAAGTCATTAGTTTGTTAAAAAAGAATGAGCTTAAACAACTAAAATTAAAGGATGATACTGATTTAGTCATTAGTTTTATTAATCTGGGGCTTATAGAACTTTACAAACACTTCTATATTGAAACTAAAGAATATGTTATAACATTGCAGGCTCTAAAACAAGAATATGAAATGCCAGATGATTATATG
>JALVRO010000074.1 GCA_027031265.1 Bacteroidales bacterium
ACTCAAGACGTTACAGGCCCTACAAACTTTGATTTACCCGACGGATCATTTATTGAAACAAACCGGGGAACCGGCGATATCTACATCGTAAAAATAAATGAAACGGGTGTTTTACAATGGGTGAAAAGTTTTGGAAGCAAAGTCGGAGAAAGTGGTATTTCAATCGCCATAGACAATAATCAAAATATTATTACAACAGGGTGGTTTTGGAATAGCGTAGATTTTAATCCTGACCCCGCTGAAGATGAGATATTGTACGGTGGACTTACAAAAACATTTGTCCAAAAATTAAATTCAAATGGTGACTTTATTTGGGCCATTAATCATGGATTTGAAGCTTCTGGTCGAAGTGCTCCGCATTCCACAACAGTAGATGATGCCGGTAATATTTACATTGCCGGTAGATTTAGCGATCAAATAGATTTTAATCCCGATATAAATAATAATTTCTACTTACAAAGCCAGGGAGGTCAGGATGGTTATATTCAAAAAATAAGCCCGGATGGTGAATTTATTTGGGTAAAACAAATTGGAAGTGCCGGCTATAACCAGGCAGAAGATATTGAAATTGATGCTACAGGAAGCTTTGTTTATGTTACAGGACTGTTTTCTGAGACTGCTAATTTTGATTTACCCGGAGGTACGCTAAACCTGAGTAGTGAAGGTGATTTTGATGGCTTTGTTGAAAAGTTAGATGCCACAAATGGAAATATCGTCTGGTTAAAACAAATGGGAGGACCGGATCGTGATGAAGGCCTTGGAATTCATGTGGATGCTAATTCAACTGTTTTTGTCTCAGGATATTTTAATACCACAGCAAATTTCGATTTGCCACTTAATCCGGGTAATTATGAATTAACAAGTGCAGGATCACGAGATGCATTTGTTATGAAATTCGAAAACAGTGTATTTTTCCCAACGGGTACTACTACCATAAACTGGACGGTTGCAGATGCAAGTGGAAACACGGCAACCTGTAGTAATACTGTTACGGTTAACGACACCGAAGACCCCGTTATGGAATGCTACTACACTATCGAAACCTATCTCGATATTAACGGAGATGCTTCCATTACAACCGCCGATGTGGATAGTGCATCCACCGATAACTGTGATGTCCCAACACTTAGTCTCGATATTACAGATTTTACCTGTACCGATATCAATACTCCTGTAACGGTTACCTTAACCGGTACCGATGATGCCGGTAATTCCGGGACTTGCCAAACTATAGTCACCGTAAGTGATACGTTAAAACCAGACGTGAAATGCAAATCTATTGTTGTCCCCTTAAACAATACAACAGGTACTGCCACAATTGTACCGGCAGATGTCGATAATAATTCAAGTGACAATTGCACTGTAAATCTTTCTATTGACATCACTGACTTTAATTGCAGCGATATCGGTCCAAATAATGTAACATTAACCGGTACAGATCCTTCGGGAAACAACGCTTCCTGTATAGCTGTGGTTACCATAGAAGATCCTGAAGCTTTTACTATCGGTAATGTCACATCCAGTAATGTTTCGTGCAACGGAGCAGATAATGGCTCAATCACTGTAGTAACAACCGGAGGACCATCCGGATTGCTCTATAGTATTGATGGTATTGATTTTTCAAATACAACCGGTTTATTTTCAGATGTTGCACCGGGAACATATACAATTACAGTAAAAAACAAAACAGGATGCAGCACTCAAACCTGGCCATCAACAGTAACCATTACACAGCCCGAGGCCATTGCTGCTAATGCCAATGTCACAACAGCCATCGATTGTAACGGAGGAACAGCCACCGTTACCATTACTGCCAGCGGTGGAACCGCTCCGCTTTCATATACCTTTAACGGGGTTACCAACGCTAGCGGGATATTCTCCGGAATTACCGCAAATAACGGATATGCATGGAGCGTTACCGATGCCAATTCCTGCGGGCCGGTTACAGGTACGCTCGATGTTACACAACCCGATATGCTTGATGTAACAGGTGTGATTACCCATGTTACCATAGCAGGCAATAATG
>JALVRO010000075.1 GCA_027031265.1 Bacteroidales bacterium
CTGGTCATGAAAAAAATTGTTATTCTCCTGGGTCTTATACTAATTATATGGACAGGCGCTAATGCCCAATTATTCTGCTCGTACAAGAAACCGCTTGATTATCCAATGCCCTCATTTTACTCACTACGCAATCATCCTGATATTTTTCACCAGAAAGACTATAACACACTTGTGGATATTCAAAAAGATCTGGACAAACAAAGAAAAAATTACAAATGCTTTGTCAAGCATTACGAGCGTTTTGCCAATTACAAACGTCTGGTAAACGTGGGACTCAAGCGTTATGAGAAAAAAATGTATCGTGAAGACCGCAAATCCCAGAAATATGGTAATCGTTTTGTTAACGTTGCATTGATGGACTATCTGGAGCTTGACAGTCTCTACAGTGCAAAAATTATTAACCTACAGGCAAAGAAAAAACTTGCTGATTCTATCAAATACATCATCGATGGGCTAAAACAAGACATCCAGGAATTAACATTCCAGATAGGTGAGACCAAATCACAGGCTATCTCTGCCAGGGGTGCTGAGAAAACTAATCTTTTTGTCAAAGCAATTAAGCTGAACAAACAAAAAATAGAGATCAAAGAAGATTACATTACCTTACTTATCGGAGATGAAAGCCGTATAGCACAGCTCCGCAAGCGTTATCATACACTCAAACAGCAACAAGTAGCACAAACACAAGACACAAGCCAGACATCCGGACAACAAGGACGGAACACTGGCAATCCACTGACCCAACAAAAACAAAAGCAATATAGCCATACGACATATTACCTCCCTCGTATTGACCAGCTTTCACAAAAACTACATCTCACCACTCAAGAAAAGTTATGGCTCTCGCAATACCGCGATGCCCAGGATAGCATACAACGACTAGAGAACTTGCTTAATCAGGGCAATCCACAGAACAGGACAAAACTTATAACCTCACTGGCACATCTGTACTGGACCAGTTTCGAAGCACTGGCTAAGATCTACCAGAATTACATCCCAGAACATGGTAATGAGGAAATTTACAACACTTACAACCTGAGCAAACAGCTTAAAGCAAAATACGAAAAGACAAAAGACCTGGGACTGCTGTGGCAAGCAGACCATTATCTTGGTGCTGCTGTTATAATGATGGAGAATAAACTGGGCAGTCGTTACAAACTCACAGGCAATTACCTGACATCAGATATAATCCCCACAACCAGCACTGCCGAAAAACAAGTGGCAACACACAAGGAAACAAAAACAAAACCAGTCACAGGACACAAACCAAAGCCTAAGACAAAGACCAGATGCACACCATCTGGTGCTGTTTACACATACTCCATTGAGCATCCAACACCCCGCTATTTACGCGAGTCAGGGACTTATTACCGTGTTTATGTAGGGACTACCACACGGCAGGTCCTGCCAAAAGAATTTGCCGGGTACCAGCCTATTACTTATGTCAAAGTATGCCGTGAACCACGTTTCCGTCAGAAACATTATTACGTTGGGCGTTTTACCTCTTATACCCAGGCCAAAAAGGTAGCACAGCAGCTATACTCCCAATTTGGTATTCACACCAAAGTTGTAAAATTCATAAACGGAAAGCCAGCAGTCGGGGTGCCTACAACCACACAACCACAGCATAAGCAAGCCGCAGGTATAAAGAACATCCACGACACCAGATATCTGGCCTATGCAATCCGCATTGGCACTTACTCAGAGCCTAAGAATGAAAGTGAACTAAAACATCTGGCTGGCTTATATTATTCGAGGACACCAGACGGGAAATATGCTTATTTTGACGGACCTTACTACTCTTATTCAGCTGCACACAAAGCTCTTATCAGGCTTAAAAACATGGGATACACAGATGCTTACGTTCAGGCATTCAATAACGGCCAGAAAATTAGCATCGACCGTGCCAGAGAGTTAGAAACAAAAGTAAAAGAAACTGGGAAAGTTATCTTTGGTGTGCAGGTTGGAGCTTATAGCAAACCTCTTTCGCAAGCAAATTACAGAAAACTTTATGGCAAGCTGGGGGCCAATTACCAGATCTCTATGATAAAAAAAGGTTCTATGTACGTTTATTATGTCTATGCTGGCACTACTTATCCAGAGGCAAAGCAGACAAAGGCAAAAATACACAACCTTGGTTACAACGATGCTTTTATAATTGCTATACGTGATAATAAAGTAATTCCACTTAGTCAGGTTATTAAATAATTTTTTAAAAATAAATTTTTATATTTGTAAAAAGAAATTGACAAACAAACACAATGGGACTAAAAAAATTAGCTTACATACTATCATTGTTACTGGTGATATTCATCTCTGCACCAGGCTGTAAGCAAGAGCCATCTGTCGATCTAGACCAGCTGGCTGCTCTCGATACTCTCCCTTATGCGCAGGGTCAAGAGCTACAAAACTATTACAACCAGCCCCAGACAACACAGACTGCCTCAGATACTGCCGGGCTATATCTAAAATACATCCTCATTGTAATTCTTATCATTGTAGCCCTGGGTGTGGGTATTTACTTCTTTAATAAAGTATTCCCGCTGGGCATATACATACGGGCTAAGATTGCAGGCGTCAAGAAAATACCAGTACACCAGATCATCACACTATCCTGGAAAAGCGTACCGGTTGACAAAGTGCTTGAGCTCATGATTAAATCCCACTCAGCTGGCGTAGATCTGAACCTTATGGAAATGGGTGATGCTTATCTGGCAGAGGTAGATCTGGACAAGGTTGTCAATGCACTTATTGAGGCCAAAAATGCTAATATAGAACGTATTACCTTTGACAAACTTGTAAAATACCATCTGGCCAAAGTAGATCTGGATCACGTGATGGATGCCTTGCTTATGGCTAAAAATGCTGGTATTGAAACCAACATAGACCAGCTTTCCAGTCTTTATCTGGCTGGTGTAGATGTGGTTCGCGTCATCAAAGCCAAGATTGCCTCGAGAAATTCTGGTTATGAGATAGACCTGGACGACCTTGTAGAACACTACCTGGCAGGGGGTAACATTGAAAAAACCATAGAAGCTTATGTAGCAGCAAAAAAGGCAGAGCTCAAAGACTTTGACTTCAGTGACATTGCAAACATAGACCTGGCTGGCTATGACGTTGTCGAGACAGTCAACAAAGCTATTATCCCCACTATTGTAGAAACAGAGGGGGTGCGTGGTATAGCACGTGATGGTGTGGAATTAATTATGAAAGTCAAAGTAACTTTGCGTGCTAAGCTGAAAAACATTATTGGTGCACCAGAAGAAAGAACTATCCTTGCCCGTGTGAACGAGGGTCTGGCCACAGAGATAGGTCTTGCCCGTAGTCATTATGATATTCTCAAGAGTCCTTATGAACTGGCTGACCGTGTGGAAAAGAAAAAACTGGACCAAGACTCTGCATTTGAGATTCTATCCATCGATGTGTCTGATATTAAAGTGGGTAAAGATGTTCATGCAGAGCTGGAAGTAGAGCGTGCCCGTGCTGAGGCTGAGAGAGCCAAAGCCGAGCTGATAAAAGCAGAGGAAAAGGTTAAAAAAGCCATGGCTGCTGCTTTTCTGGATGGTAAAATCACAGTCGAAGAATATTACAAGCTGCAGAACATCGAAGCAGACACAGAAATGCGACGCAACCTGAGTAAATTTGACGAAGAAGCGCAGGAAAACGACGAAAATCAAGAACACAGCGAAGAATAATGCGTCTTTGCTTCCATACGAATATAGTAGCCCCGGGGTTAAGCCTCGGGGCTTGCTTTATCAGAAGCCATATATACCCATAAGCAAAAAGAATCAATAATATAGATCACGCTCTCCGTGCTTAATGCGCTCGAGTTTTTTGACCACACCCTGACGGAAATTCTCAGGCAGGGTCTGTAAGCTTTTCTCAATGATTTTATAGCCTTTCTCCTTTAGGCCATCACGCGCGTAATCTTCCAGGTATTCGGCAAGAGTGAGAATTGCATTTGGTGTGCAATAACGCTTGATAAAACCAGGTACAGAGAATTCCATAAAATGCTCCCCTGTACGTCCTACCCTATAGCAGGCTGTGCAGAATGAAGGCAGCATGTCCTGGTCAAATAATTCATCAATGACCTCAGCCAGGCTACGCGTGTCATGTATCTCAAACTGTTCGCGCTTGAGATCCTGGTCTTCTTTCTTCTCTGTATAGCCTTTCATCTCAATGTTTGTACCGCCATCTATCTGTGACACACCGAATTGCATAATTTCATCGCGAATATGTGCGGGCTCTCTTGCAGTAAGTATCATGCCAGTATAAGGCACTGCCAGACGTAGTATTGCCACGAGCTTTGTGAAATCTTCGTCAGACACAAGCCATTGTTTGTCCATCTGAATATTTGCTGCATTCTGCAACCGTGGGAAAGAAATAGTGTGTGGACCAACGTTATATGCAGCTTCGAAATGATTAACATGACGTATGAGTGCCAGTACTTCGAATCTCCAATCATAAAGTCCGAACAATGCACCGATACCGACATCATCTATTCCAGCCTCCAGAGCACGATCCAGGGCAGTTAGCCGCCATTCATAATCTTTTTTCTTACCAGCTAGATGCAATTTATCATAAATACCTGGATGATAGGTTTCCTGGAAAATCTGATAAGTACCAATACCTGCTTGATGCACAACCTTATAGCCCTCAATATCCAGTGGTGCGGCATTGATATTGACACGGCGTATCTCACCTTTTCCTTTTTTGATACTATAGACGACTCTGACAGTGTGTGCAATAAATTCTGGACTATACTTTGGATGCTCACCATAGACCAAGATCAGACGCTTATGTCCATTATCCTCAAGGGCTTCTACCTGCTGGCGGATTTCTTCATCAGACAATGTGACACGTTCTACATCCCTGTTGCTAATACGGAAGCCACAGTAAACGCAGTTGTTCGTACAATAATTACCAATGTAGAGGGGAGCGAACAGCACAATTCTATTTCCGTATATTTTTTGTTTAAGCATGCGGGCTCCCTGCTTTATTAACTCCACAAGTTCAGGGTCTGTGGTGTTAACAAGAACAGCAGTCTCTTCGAGCGAGAGACGATGCTTGTTGAGCGAGCGGTTAATCACCTCAAGTACACGCTCGCGCGTAGGTTTGACCCCGTCAATATATGACCATATTTCCTCAGGGTCAATGAACGGCTCCATTGGCCTGTCCGGGATCTTGTATTTTTCCGGATGATAAATCATTGGCATGGCTATCGGTTTTTAAAATTGCGGTTTTCACTTTTATTCCACGGATCAGGCCAAGCTGACCAGATAATGCACCTATCTGGTCAGTGTCTGCTTCTACTATGAGACTAATAATTCGCAAGTTACGGTGGCGCAGATTGACACCCATGCGACCTATAATATTGTCGCTATGGTGTCCCAGGACTTTATTCATCCTCTGTGTGTCTGCACCGGGACTGATAAGAATGATTATTGATGCTATTCTCCTATCCATCAGCCTGATCCTCTGGACTGGAGATAGCCTTCCATTGTGTTCCTTGGCTTGCCATCAGGCTCACCTCAGAACCTAGGGAAGGACTCCAATCTGGTTTTCATCTGCAATATATACTGTATAGAGGCGGGATTCCATGATATTTGTCAGGATAAGTAAAATTGTTGTAAAAAATCTTTAACACAAAACATTGATTAACAAGTATTTGACATAAAAACAAGAAAAATTCAAGGTCAAACTCTTTTAACAAATAACAAAATAAAAAAGACCCCGCACAGCAAAATGTGCGGGGTCTTAACACTGATCTACAAAAGATTACATATAATGCAAATACTTCTGGACAAGCTCAATAATCTGCTGCGGCTTACCAAATAATCTTTCGCTCAAATCATGATCATTATATGATTTAAGCTGCTCAATAAAACGCTCTATTGTACCTGCAGGGAAAACACCATCCTTCTGGTAAAATTCTCTGTCCTTCTCCAGGTACTGCGCAGACTCATAGCAAGAACGCGGCAAGGTATCCAATCTGTTTTTGATATGCTCATTCTCAGGCTTGAAAATATCCACCTCGACATGCAGATTATGAGCAATATCAAGGGCATCTGGCATTTCGAACCCGTGCTGAATAGCCATTACCATACCAGCCAGAAGATGATAGACATCAGCCGAACCATCAGGCACGCGGAACTCAACGGTCTGTTTACCTGGAATATAAGGCACTTCAGCTGTTTCATAAGGATTAGCATCACGTATCATCTGTGTTTTCTTAGTCCAGCCCAAAGGCACACGTATAAGAGCAGAACGGTTGGTCTCACCCCAGCATATACGGGTAGGTGCTTCCTGGTTAGGCACGAGTCTGAGGTATGAAATAGGAATAGTATTACCAAAAGCTGTCAGGCTCT
>JALVRO010000076.1 GCA_027031265.1 Bacteroidales bacterium
GTAGAGCGAAATCTTCTTTTCTTGAATAATAAACTTCTCCGTTTTGGTTTTTAAATTTAACTTTATTTAAATGTATAAAAGTCGCATCAAGTTCAAAATAGTTTTTATCTTCCATAAATCCCATGTTTGCAGGATTGTAATATGCCGCATCGGCTGATGATGCGTTTGCAATGTTGGCATTGCTCAGTGCTATACCGGCGATTGACTGTTCTGGTACTTTATATCCGTTTGCAAGAAGCATTGTGGCTGCAATTGATAAAAAGATGGTTTTTTTCATTTTTTCTCCTTTTAGCTTTATAGTATAATTTTATAAAAAAGTAGGCGATGTATAAAAAAGAATTTGATAAATTAACAGAATTACCGCATTCGGTTGTGTTTTACGGTAACGAATTCTATCTTGATTTATATGAAAAACAGATTTTGGAAAGATTTAAAGACGCAAATATACTTAAAATGTATTTTGACGAATACGATTATGATGAGGCAAAACTTCATTTGAGTGAAAATTCCCTTTTTGGTGATACCAACGTTTTAATTTTAAAACACAATAAAATCCCTCAAAATCTCGATAAACTTGCTAAAAAGACACAGGATTCGTATCTGTTTTTCTTTTATTACGGCAATAAACCTCCAAAATCGATAAAAAACCAAGTAAGATTTTTTAATCCTGATGTAAAAGATCTGATATTGTTTATTGATGAAAAAGTTAAAAATTTAAATGTTTCGATTACAAAAGAAGCCAAAATGAAACTTATCCGCTCAGTTGAGCCTCTTTTTTTGGAAAAAGAACTTGAAAAACTCGCTCTTTTTACAAATGAGATAACTTCAAATGATATTGATGAACTGGTTTTTTCATATAAAGAGGATACATTTGAAGATTTGATTGTTTCTATTTTAAAAGGGGAGGATTTTGAAAATTCCCTTAAAAACATGCTTGTTAAAACGGACTTAAAAAGATTTTTATCCGCACTCACAAGATATATAAAAGATTTATACAAATACAATCTCTATATTAAAAAAACCGGATTTTCTTCTCTTAAAGGTCTTCTTGGTTATCAGCTGCCGTTTGATATTGAAAAACAAAGGGTTGGTCTTGCCGTAAAGTTGAAAGAAAAAGATTTTTATGAACTGTTAAAATTTTTATTGGATGCCGAGCTTAAAATAAGAAAAGGAAATTCAAATCCTGAGGCTGTATTTTGGGAAGTTATTGCTTTTTTAAAAACTTTTCATTCTTTTTAATCTTTTTTCCAGAATTTAAGTTTTTTTGCAGCTTTTGTAAGGCCGAGTTTCATTCCTGAGTATCTCATCATTTTTGCCATCTGTTTGAACTGCTCTTTGTCATAACACGGGTTAGGGCATTTTCTGCATCTCGGTTTTGGATCGTTTGGGCATTCTTGAAGTCTTGTGATTGCATATCTTAAAAGTTCGTGACACTCTTCACATAAAGATATGTTAAATTCTATATTTTTATTAAGATAAGGGACTATATATTCTTTTTCAAATTGTCCGGTATGTTTGTCGTTGCAGTAAATAGGAAAAAATTTTTCGAGAGTTTTTATCTCTTTTTCAAATTTTTCAAATGTCATTATTTTCCTTTGCTGTTTTAGCAATGATACATTAAATAAAACAGCATTTCATTGATATATATCAAATTTATCGAAATTTTGCCTGATTGCCTCATAAAGAATTATTCCAGTACTTACAGCAAGATTTAAGCTTCTTCCTTCTTTTGTCATCGGAATTGTTATGCATCTGTCTTTATGTCTGTTTAAAATATTTTCGTCAATTCCTTTTGTCTCGCTTCCGAAAACTATAAAATCCCCAGGATTGAATTTTGCATGAAAATAAGGCTTTTTGGTTTTTGTGGTTGCAAAGTGCATTTTTGAGATGTCGTTTTTTTGCATAAATTCTTCAACACTCTCCCACACCTTTAAATCAAGTTTATCCCAGTAATCAAGTCCCGCTCTTTTTACCGCTTTTTCGCTTATGTCAAATCCTATCGGTTTTACAATATGAAGGCTT
>JALVRO010000077.1 GCA_027031265.1 Bacteroidales bacterium
AATTGTTGCTCTTGACCCTAAATTAAAATACATTTTCTCTCTGCCTAATATTTGTTCGTAATAGAATTTAATAGCAGATATTAATTGCTTTTTTTGTGCTTCGGAATATTTATTTTTTGCTATTTCTTGCTGAATGTAATGGTATAGTTCCCGATAGGTTAAATTTTCGACATCTTTACCATTCTGGTCTATCAAAAATTCTTTAAAATAAGAACTGTAAATTTCTAATGTGTGTTCACTTAATTTTCTTAATTTTATATGTTGCTTATATAAAGCAAAAGTTTTGATGTCAAAATCAAGCTTGCTTTTATTAATTGTTTGTTTTGGAGACTCAAATTTAATTATATCCTTAAATTGCTTGTTAAGTTGTTCTAAGTTGGTATCAATAGGTAGATGCCATTTTTTTAAGCTAACGCTATACTTGCTGCCATTAATTTGTCTTATTATTCCATTGATATAAGAAGAATATTCAAATTCAAGGAAAACCCTTTTTTCTCCTTTATGCTCTGCTATATATGTGTGTATAATTATCATTAAAGAAGTAATAAAAATATGTTATAAATTAGTAAAAAGGAATAAAAAAATCAAGATATTCTGAAAAATTTAGCTTTTATTCCCCTAAAAAAGACAATAGATCTTACATGCTGATAATAAGTGGATAAAATCGATTAATCTCCCCTGATTCAATTAAAATCATACTCTCATCCTATTTCACCCCACCCTCATCCTCTTATTCAAAATATACAGTGCAAGGTGGGAGCGGAGCTCCACCTTGCGCACACCGTAGCCGAACTGGCGAAGGTCATCCAGAAAACTTGCCTGAAAATCACGGTAATGACTGCGCTCAATATTCTCCACAAGGCGGGAAAAGAAAGGCAGGGGACGGCTATCAAAATCATGTACTACCACAGCCACACGTGCCACGCGTATCATCTCCGAGAGGATACGGTTACGGTTGTATCTGTCAGGACCATGCAGGACAAAGGAGGCTGTGACTATATCAAAGCTATTATCCTCGAACATACGCATATCAACGGCATTGACCTTATAAAACTCAATATCCGGGTAAGATCTGCGAGCTCTGGCCAGCATCCTGCCTGACAGGTCAATGCCTACCACACGTGTGGCTCCCAGTTCCTTAAAAAGCCTGGCCCACTGGCCTGTCCCACAGCCTACATCCAGCACACTAGCTCCGCCTATTGGTAAATGCTTTCTGAGTTGGTTTATTGCTTTGCTATACTTCATTGTGGCAAACATTGTGATAAAGTCATAAACAGGTGCTATTGTATCAAAAACAAATTCTTCGCGACGGAAACCATCCTTAGAGAAATAATCCAGCAGTGACATGATTAGAGGGTTTTCTGTACCAGGCCAACAAGAAAAGCTCCTTTTCTGAGTATTGTATCCTGGTCCAAGGTTTGCTCTTTGTCCAGAACTCTGCTACCCTCAATGACAACGCCTACCTTTATCTGTGGCTGACCAAAAACCTGCAACAAATTGCGCAGCGTCTCTGGGGTAAATGGACGGGAATATGCTATGCTGCTTGAACTTTTCTCCATTTTTCCCTGGATGTATGGTGAACTGGCATTCAAGGCGCCCACAAGCATATAGCCACCAGGACGGAGCACACGGTATATTTGTGAAATAGCCCTGTCGAGATTGTCAACAAACTCCAGTGCTGTGATGGCAAAAATATTGTCAAAAGACTCATCGCGAAAGTCCATCTCCTCCACATCCTTAACCAGAAATATAGCCTCTGGAATGTGCTTTGACCGGGCGATTTCTATCATCTTCTCAGATATATCAATGCCCACGATAGGAAAACCGAGCGATGTAAAAAACTCTGTCCAATGGCCTGTGCCGCAACCTATTTCCAGGCTAAGCTTTCTGGGCAGGGACTGGATCATTTCTCTGACCATTCTCTTCTCCACCTCATCCACGTCCCTGCCCAGTGGAGTTTCGTAAAAGCTGTCGTATTCGTTCGCTATTTGACTAAAATCAAACATGTTATGCCAAACACCAATTTATTTTACACTAATAAAAAATGGTATATACCGGCGCAATAAGATTGTGCGATTGGTATTATTCAATTAATGATTGTGCAGAAAACACCTTCACCGAGCGGTCAATCTTACGTATCAGGCCCTGTAGCACATTACCAGGTCCTACTTCGACAAATTCTGTTGCGCCGTCTGCTATCATCTGCCGCACAGATTGTGTCCATAGCACGGGAGAGGTCAACTGGCGCAAGAGGTTTTGCTTTATTTCTACTGGATCTGTATGAGGTCTAGCATCAACGTTCTGATACACAGGACATATTGGACTATTGAAATGTGTTTTTTCGATAGCCTGTGCCAGTTCATCCTCTGCTGGCTTCATGAATGGGGAATGGAAACCACCGCTGACCTTGAGCATCACCACGCGGCGAGCGCCCATCTCCTGCAGACGGTCTGCGGCTTTCTTAACGCCTTCGATAGAGCCTGAGATTACGACCTGGCCAGGACAGTTGAAATTAGCTGCAACCACCACGTCGTCAATCTCTCTGCACACCCTGTCCACCACCTCATCATCCAGTCCAAGCACTGCTGCCATTGTCGAAGGCTCTATCTCACAGGCTTTTTGCATAGCCTCGGCTCGCTTGCTTACCAGTATAAGCCCATCTTCGAAAGATAAGGCGCGAGCCGCCACCAATGCTGAGAACTCGCCCAGTGAATGGCCTGCAACCATGTCTGGCTGGAACTTATCTCCCAGCACCTCTGCCATTATCACCGAATGGAGAAATATAGCTGGTTGTGTGACACGTGTCTGCTTCAGGTCTTCTTCTGTGCCATTAAACATTATGTCCATGATGTCAAAGCCCAGAATATCATTGGCCTGATGGAAAAGCTGACGGGCCAGATCGCTTTTTTTGTATAGGTCCTTACCCATACCAGGGTATTGTGCCCCCTGTCCTGGAAATACATAAGCTTTCATAAACGTTTTGTTAAATGTTTTTGACAAAATTAATTTTTTTTTAATATTTTCAAACATGTTACTTTTGTCAAAGGCTGGTTAGCATAAGATTGAGTAAATTATTAATTCTGTGGATGATGAAAAAGATTTTTGTTATTGCCTGGGTCCTAGTCGCAATGCTAAGCACTTATGCCCAACATCTGTTGTCTCCTGATGCCCAGATTTCTGTGTTTACTATTCTGCCAGGTGATGAGCTATATACAAAGTTTGGCCATTCTGCAATTAGAGTAAAAGACACGGAGCACAATATTGATTGGGTGTTTAATTACGGTACCTTTGATTTCAACACACCGCATTTTTATCTAAAATTTGTGCGTGGCAGGCTAAATTACATGCTCTCTGTACAGACTTACCAGTCTTTTTATAATGAATACAGATACGAAAAACGCTCAACTTATGAGCAGGTGCTGGACCTGGCACCAGGGCAGAAAGAGAGGATTTTCAAATTCCTGTGGTGGAATGCACAGCCCGAGAACCGTTATTATTTGTATGATTTTCTCTATGATAATTGTGCCACACGTGTGCGTGATGTATTGGTTAATGAGCTTGAAGATAGCCTCATTCTACCCAAGGAAGATTTACACACAACCTTTCGCCGTGAGATTTCCCGTTATATCAACAATCAGTGGTTGATGTTTGGCATTAATCTGCTCATTGGTCCCAGAGGTGACCGCAAGCTGGATATGTACACTGCGATGTTTCTGCCTGATTATGTGGATAGTGCACTGGCCAGGGCTTATATTCTTCATCCGGGCGGACAGAAAAAGCCCCTTGTCAAAAAGGCTCATTTTATTTACAAATTTAATCGTCCGTCCCCCGGTAATAACCCGTGGTATAGTCCTCTGGTTGTTTTTTCGCTGCTGCTGATTATTATTGTAGTGGTTAGTTTGCATGAAGCCAGGGTCAAGAAAAGGCTCGCCTGGCTGGATGTTAGTTTATTTGCCCTTTACGGTCTGGTCGGTATGATTTTACTGGGTATGTGGCTACTGACAGATCATAAGGTAGCCCAGAATAATTGGAATATTGCCTGGGCATTCCCGTTGCATTTAATTTATGCTTTTTTAGTGGCCAAACCACGACTGGGCAGGCTGGCTGGCCAGTATGCCAATTTTTTCCGTTATTATTACCTGACACTTGTGCTGCTGTTTCCGTTTCTGCCACAGCAGCTGGACTTTGCCACAGTGCCTTTGATGCTAATAATGTTTGTGCGCTTCCACCAGATATGGAAATTTTATAAAAACGCCTGAAAATGAGCATTGTAGAGGAGCATAAAATAATCATATTAATATTTAGTTCTTTTGTAGGCATTGGAGCAACTGTTTACCTGATTATCAGATATATCCTAAATAAAAAAGATAATACATGGCGTAGTCCTGCATTTGCAACACTTGTTGCAATATGGCTGACTATTGGAATTATTACCCTGCTTCTGATACATCCAGGTGTGTTTAATATAAGTCTGAAAAACAAGGTTTTTCTGATAACACCACTGAAGGTAATAATTGTGGTTTATGTCCTGTTGATCACTATTTATCTGGCACGCTTGATTAAATTCCTGTTCCAGCGCTTTGAGGGCAAAAATTACCGTTTCCAGCAGTGTTTGAGTCTCATTGTGCTATGGACCATTGCTGTAGTTATTATCATTAAAATTTTTCTACGGAAACCAGACATACTATTGAAGCTAACGCTTTTTCATCTATCCAAAGCACCTATAAGCATCTTTGACCTGATAACATTCCTGGTTGTCATATCTCTAACTGCAATAGTATTGATATTTATACGTGGTTATTTTGATAGCCGTATAAAACAGGGTAAAATCGACTCAGGTACAGGCATTGCCATTTACAAGATTCTAAGCTATGTGATATGGACTACAGCCATTGTGCTGGGTGTGGAAATGATAGGCATTGATATAACCTTTCTTATTGCTGGATCTGCAGCCCTGTTGGTGGGCATAGGTATGGGTATTCAGCAAGTCTTTCATGATTTCATTTCAGGGATAATTTTACTTACAGAACGGAAAATAGAAGTCGGTGACACAATAAAAGTAGAAGACACCATTGGCACGGTACAGGATATATCTTTCAGGGTTACAACGGTGCTGACGCCTGACAATACTGAGATTATTATCCCAAACTCCAAGCTCACAGCAGAACGCATTGTTAATCTGACACATACACAAAAAATTGCTCGCTATAGTGTGCCTGTAGGAGTAGCTTATGGCACTGATGCACGCCGAGTAATAGAGGTACTTGTGGATATTGCTAATAATTACCCTGATATTCTCCGCAAACCATCTCCAGAAGTGATTTTCAAAGAATTAGGCGAGTCTTCGCTCAACTTCGAATTACTCTTTTATGCTCATGTTAGTCTGAAAATTTATAAAATTAAAAGCGATCTTCTCCTAGCAATTTATGAAAGATTCGCCAAAGAGGGTATACAAATACCTTTCCCACAGCGGGATGTTCATCTTTTTATTAAAAATCAGCACAATGACACAGCCAAAATATAAAATCATTAAAGCCATGAAACGGACAGTAACAACTGCTATCTTACTCGTTCTGGGCACAATAGCACTACTAGCACAGGATTTTATGCACCAACCTTTTATAATCATTAATGACACAGCCAAGATCTACCCGGACGAGTTCATGTACATGTACCACAAAAACACCCTGCCTAATGACACTATAGCACCTGAGCAATATCTGGATTTGTTTGTTAATTACAAGCTCAAGGTTCTCGATGCTCTCGAACATGGCTATCAAAAAGACTCGGCTTTTCGAGCAGAATATGAGAAATATTTATTGCAAGCTGCCGAAAACAAATTCAAAGACCAACGTCTGGAGCAGCAACTATTAGACAAATACTACAACTGGTTACAGACCGAAGTCAGGACAAGCTATATACTCAAGAAAATACCAAATAATGCGACACCAGAAGATACTGCTCGTCTCTACAATGAGCTCCTTGAGCTGCGCAAGAGAGCCTTGAATGGAGAAGACTTCTCCAGTCTAGCCATGCAGTATTCCGATGCTCCAAGGGTTAAAAAAGATCATGGCGATGCTGGATACCTGAGCATCTTTGACATACCAGGTGTATTTCATGACTTTGTGTGGAATGCAAAAATAGGCGATGTTTCGATGCCTACACGCTTTCTGAACATGTATTACATCATCAAGGTAACAGGCCGCCGTCCTGCCAAAGGCAAATACCACGTTGCTCAAATCTTTATTTCCCTACCACTAAATCACAGTAAAAAAGATTCTCTCAAAGCAATGAAAAAGCTCAGGACTATTGACTCATCCCTCAAAGCAGGTGTGCCTTTTGAGAATCTGGCAAAGAAATATTCAGATGACTTCCAGAGTGCCCGTAATGGTGGTGATATGGGATGGATACGACCTGGTCAGACTATACCAGCTTTCGAAAAAGCTATTTTCACCATGAACAAACCTGGTGAGATAACAGGGCCAATTCGTACAATATTAGGTTATCATTATATCAAACTACTTGAAAAACAGGATTACAGCGACTTCTCAAAACAAAAAAAAGCTATTATTCGCCTGCTAGCACACACGCCAGCCTACCGTCTGGTAAAGACACACAAACTCGACAGCCTGAAACACGTTTATGGCTTCCGAATGCTGGGTAGCATGGATAGCGTGTATAATCATATTGACAACTCTATCTTTCAGGGTAAATGGCAGGACTCTAGCCTTATAAACAACCACAAATCTCTCTTTGAGCTGGGTGGCAAAAAATATTCCTACTCAGACTTTGCCCACTATATAATGCGCATACAGTATCCAACAATTGCCGAGAACCCACGTACTTATATAAAAAGACTATTCGATGATTTTGTCTATGACAAAGTAAAACATCTGTATGTAAAAGACCTCGTACAACAAAAAGGTACAGATTTTTATTATCTGGCTAAAGAATTCTATGAGGGACTATTACTGTTCAATATTTCAAATGACCGCGTGTGGAAACGTGCATCCGAAGACACACTGGGACTTAGAATGTATTATGAGCAGCACCCTGACAAATACGCTAATATACAATACATTACAATACTTAAAGCAAAAAACAACAAGAGCCTAAAAAAGGCTATCAAGGCTCTGCGTAAGTATAAACCACAAATCGTTGATACCAGCTTTGTCAAACATTACATTAAGGATACTAATATTGTGTTCGTTGAGCAGAAACTCATAAAACAGGGCCAGGATACGGCTTATGCCTTACTGTTTGAGAAACTAAAGAAAAAACCAGGTCAAAAAATTTTCACTGCTACGGATAATCGGATTATATTTGTAAACGATAAATTTAACCAGATAAGAGGTTTTGTGACGGCGGATTATCAAAATTACCTCGAGCAGAAATGGATCGAAGACCTCAGAAACAAGCATAAAATTGTCTTTAACAACAAGGAACAAGTACTAAAACTACTGGAAAATGAGAAATAAATACATATTAATCATAGCATTACTGAGTCTATTAATTATGTTTGCAGGCTGCCAGAAAAAAGATAAAATAAAAGCAGGAAATGATAAACCAGTAGCCAAGGTTTATGACAAATACTTGATGATGAACGAATTAAAAAAGGCTATACCCGACAATCTTTCAGCAGAAGACAGTGCTTATGAGGCTGAGAATTATATTAATAAATGGATAAAAGAGCAGCTACTGGTACATCTGGCCGAAAATTACCTCACAGACGAGAAAAAGGACATCGAACGCAAAGTCGAAGCATTTCGCAGGTCTCTGTTAATTCACACTCTCAAAAGCAAAATAATTGCAGAAAAGCTTGACACTGTGATCAAGCCAGAACAAATGAGACAATACTATGAAGCTCATAAACAAGACTTTATCCTAACAGAACCGGTCGTCCAAGGCTATTTAATAAAAATCCCACTGGAGGATCAGACCACAATTGACCAGGTAAAACAGCTTGTAAGCTACAATCTACCTGGAGACATTGCCAAAGCCCAGAAACTGCTCAAAGAGAAAAAATATATTTTCATAGATTTTCGCTCGCAGTGGAAGAAATTCTCAGAAATCACAACTTATTTGCCATTTAACATTGGTCACCCCACATATTTTCTACAAAACAAACGATTACTCGAAACCAGTGATGACAAATACTTTTATTATCTAAGAATCACAGATTTCATACTGGAAGGCGAGCCAGAGCCATTAGAGCTAGCCCAGGACCAGATAAAGCGCATATTACAGAACAAAGAAGGAGAGCGCATTTTCCAGGACCTCGAAAACACACTTTACACAGATGGTATAAAAAAAGGAAAAATCAAACTCTTTTACTAAACACACAAAAACTTAGATAAAATGAGACGCATTTTAATTCTTGCAATATTATTTTTGGGTATTAATGCATGGTCACAAAACGATACTCTTATCGTAGACCAGGTTGTAGCACGTGTAGGAGACAGAATAATCTTACAATCAGACATCGAAGCACAATACTCACAAATATTAAATACTGGCCAGGCACCTAAATACCTCAAATGCCAGATACTAGAAGAGCTATTGACACAGAAACTTTTGCTCAATCAGGCAGATATCGACAGTGTTTATGTATCTGATGATGAGCTGGATGCAGAACTTAATGCACGTCTTCAGCTCTTCATTGACCAGATGGGTGGCGTAGAAAAAATGGAAGATTACTTCCACAAGTCAATCTTCGAAATCAAAGAAGACCTCAAGCGTGTGCTCAAAGACCAGATCCGTGCGCAGAGGATGAAAAACCAGCTTACCGAAGACATCAAAATAACACCATCTGAAGTACATGATTATTACAACAGCTTGCCCAAGGATAGCCTGCCAATCGTTGACCAGCAAGTGGAAGTACAGCAGATTGTTATCAAGCCCAAGATCACACCCGAACAGGAAAAAGCCATTATTGACCGACTCAAACAAATGCGTGAGCAGGTTCTCTCTGGTAAAAAGAAATTCCAGACCCTGGCCATCCTCTATTCCGACGACCCTGGCAGTGCATCCAAAGGTGGTGAGCTGGGCTTTAGAGCTAGGGCCGAACTGGTACCAGAGTTTGCATCAGTGGCTTTCTCTCTCAAGCCTGGCCAGGTGTCAGACGTTGTAAAAACAAAATTTGGTTATCATATACTGCAACTCATCGAACGCAAAGGCGAGAGAGTCAATGTCCGCCATATCCTCATCGTTCCTAAACCAACACCTGATGAAATCGTTAAAGCACGCAAACTAGCTGATAGTGTGTATAATTTGATTGTTAATGATTCGCTCACTTTCGAACAAGCAGCACTGAAATACTCCGACGATGAGGACACAAAGAACAATGGCGGCTTGCTTATCAATCCTATGAATGGCACAGCCAAATTCAAGATGGAAGAGCTGCCACCATACATACGTTTTGACATCAAAGACCTTGAACCTGGCCAGATAAGCAAGCCTATGCAAACAGTGGACAACACAGGACAGCTTGTCTTTAAAATTTATAAGCTCAAATCCAGAACCGAGCCTCACATTGCAAATCCAGAGCAGGATTACCAGCTAATAATGGATATGGCACTGAGACACAAAAAACAAGTGTTCATGGACCAGTGGATAAAAGACCAGCTCAAGAAAACTTATGTACATATAGACCCATATTATCAAGATTGTAAATTCCATAACCCGGCCTGGCTCAAATATAACCAGGAAGAAGAATAAAACACCATGGAATATCTGGAACTTATCGGAGGGCTGGCCCTGCTGATAATCAGCGGGAAATATCTGGTAGATGCTGCTGTAGGCCTGGCCAAACGTGTGGGCATGTCCAGCCTGATTATTGGCATGACTGTAGTAGCCTTGGGTACTTCAGCACCTGAATTACTGGTCAGCATTAGTGCAGCACTCAAAGGTAGCCCGGAAATTTCACTGGGTAATGTGCTGGGCTCAAATATTGCTAATATAGGCCTGGTACTGGCTGTCTCAGCACTTATTATTCCTATACCTGTACAAAGGAATACTGTGCGTTACGACTGGCCTATTATGATGCTTAGCTTCATTCTGCTCAGTGTGTTCATGTATGGTGACACAATTACACGGATCGAAGGGTTTGTGCTTTTTATCCTGTTGATAGCTTATCTATGGTGGCAGATACACACAGCACGCAAACAGGCAAGAGAAAACAGCAATAACTCCGATAATGATGGCAAGCAAATGTCGATTCTGCTGGCATTGGTCCTGATAATCATTACTTCCATTGGACTGGCCAAAGGAGCAGACTGGCTCGTAATGGGAGCCTCTACCATTGCACATAAACTACATGTGAGCGAGCGTGTTATCTCCATTACCATCGTGGCTATAGGTACCAGTCTGCCTGAGCTTACAGCCTCGGTCATTGCTGCCCTGAAAAAACAAACAGACATTTCAGTTGGTAACATTATAGGCTCGAACATCTTTAATATTTTATCAATAATTGGCCTGACTGCCATTATTCACCCATTGCACTTCAATCATGTGCCATTCCTTATGGACATAGGCGCTATGCTAATAATTGGCATCCTTCTGTGGACAACAATTTATCCGTTTAAGTCCAAGTACATAACACGTAGCGAAGGCCTGATGTTACTGGCTTCTTACATTGCATATATCACACTAATTATACTGGTTAAATTTTAGTCAAATGATTCAAGTCGAAAACATACATAAATCTTTCGGACAGTTGCATGTGCTCAAGGGCATCACCCTGACTGTGGAAAAAGGCAAAATTCTGTCAATTGTGGGCCGTAGCGGAGCCGGAAAAACAACACTTCTGCAGGTTATAGGCACACTGCTACGGCCTGACAAAGGTCGAGTTGTTATTGACGGTGTGGACGTTCTCCAGCTTAGTGGTAGCAAGCTGGCAAGCTTCCGTAATCAGAAAATAGGCTTTGTATTCCAGTTTCATCACCTTTTACCAGAATTTACAGCGCTGGAGAACGTCTCTATCCCTGGCTTTCTTGCACGGCGTAAAGAATCAGAAGTCATTGCCAGGGCCAAAGAACTTTTGGACATACTTGGTCTGGCTGATAGGATGGACCACAAACCCTCAGAACTGTCAGGCGGTGAGCAACAAAGAGTGGCTGTGGCCCGTGCCTTTATCAATAATCCAGCCGTTATACTGGCAGATGAGCCCTCTGGCAACCTGGACACAACCAACAAGCAGGAGTTGCATAAGCTATTTTTGAGACTACGTGACCAGTTTGACCAGACCTTTATCATTGTCACACACGACGAGCAGCTAGCCGGTCTGGCAGACCAGATTATTCACATAAAAGACGGGGAAATCATACAATAAACCTTGTCAGGAATCGTATCTACCCTTGATTTTAACACCAATAACAGTAATATCATCCATTTGTGGGTATCTCTTACCCTTCCATTTAACAAACTCCTGATAAATAGCCTTTTTTTGCTCTTCCATTGGTTTCTGCCAGATAGAAAACAGGAAATTACGGAAATTCTTGGCCATGTATTTGCGGCCATGTGGCCCACCAAACTGGTCCTGAAAGCCGTCTGTGTACATGTAAAAGATTGCCTCGTCTGTGATGTCCACCTTTTTCAGTGTGAAAATCTTATTTCTTTCTTGCTTTAGGCCACCGATAGAATGCGTATCACCATGGACACGTATCATCTTACCACCCTGAATGTATATCAGATCTTGTTTAGCACCTGCAAACTCCAGTGTTCTCTCCTGAAAATCAATTACACATATACCAATATCCATCCCATCCAGGCTCTCAGTATCACTCTGCTGCAAAGTATCTCTGATATAGCGGTTTAACTCAAACAGAATCCTATCAGGCTGTGTAATACGCTGAATCTTGATAATCTGGTTTAGATAAGCATCTCCAAGCATTGACATAAATGCACCGGGAACTCCATGACCTGTACAGTCTGCCACGGCCAGCACTACTTTTCTCTTGCTCTCATCCCTAAACAGAGATGGTTTATCCCCCATAATCTCTGCCAGCCAGAAAAAATCACCGCTAACCGTCTCCTTAGGACGGTAGAAAATGAAATAATCATCAAATATCTGCTCAAACATCTGCTTACCAGGCAGCATAGCTTTCTGTATACGGCTAGCATAGCGAATGCTTGAGGCAATATCCCGGTTTTGTTTCTCGATTTTTTCTTTCTGTTTAAGCAAGCTCTGTGTGGCTTTTTCGAGAATGCGTGACTGTGTCTCCAGCTCCCTTTTCTGTAGCTTTATTTGCTTATATTGTTTCTCCAGAAGTTTCTTAGCTTTCTGCAAACGACGCATTATCCAGATTATGACCAGAACAAAGATCAAAAGAATTGCCAGGGCCAGAAGTGTGAAATGCAATTGCTGTGTTCGCAGTTTTTCCTCTTTTTTGAGAATCTCGATTTCCTTTTGCTTTTCCTCGTTCTGAAATGTTAGAATAACCTCTGCATATCCCTGTCCTATGAGGTTCTGATAGTATTTTTGCTGCTCATCAGCATAAAGTTTGTGATAGTATAAAGCCCTGGACAGTTCCCCTTTTTTCTCATAAATACTGGACAAATTCCTGTATGCCAGTTGCAAAACATCAATACTCTGGGATAATTGGCCATATTTGACTGCCTGAAGGAAATAATCCACAGCTTTGTTTGTCTTTCCCTGTGCTAAATATATTTGTCCCAGTTCATTATAAGCATTACCAATGTCTTTACTAAGATTATATTTCTGATAAATTTTTAGAGATTTGTTAATGGCAGTGATAGCTTTGTCATATTCTTGCTTTGTGGCATAAATTTGACTGATTTTAACCAGAAGATCGGCCTCTGCCAGGTCATCGTTATTTTCTTTGGAATAATCCAGAGCAGCCTGATAATAATACATAGCAGTGTCCCATACCTCATCCATAAAATAGAGATCAGCCAATTTTTTCTCAATCCTGGCACGTGTGTCCTGGGAAATTTTGTATTTCTCAAGTATATTATTCAAAATGAAATATGCTGTATCTATCTTATAATCATTGTAATAGATTAATGCTATCTTTGACTCGGTAATAGCCTTGTAGTCAATGTTTTTCAATTGATCAAAGATATTAATGGCATTATTATAATATTCCATAGCCAGCTCAGGTACAGAGAGTTTGAAGAAAATGTCCCCCATGTGCATAATAGTCACGCCATAATTGAGCCTATCCTTGTTTCTGTAATAATCCCGTAGCTCTACATAATATCTGGTAGCCTGGTCTAGCTGGCCTTTTTTTAGATAAAGCAGGGCAAGGCGGGACTTCCATAGGGCCGACAGCCCAGTATCATGTAAAATCGAATCACTCATATAAATAGCACGTCCCACAAGCTCTATTGCCTGCTGGGGGTCTGTGCGGTAAATCCGGTCATAAATCTGGTCTAAGATTTCTAAAGCCTTACGTGGCCGTGTTGTGGAATAATTATCCAGAAGCGCATAAAGACTATCTAATGAACTGGCACTCAAAGAAATAAATCCCAACAATAGAATTATAATAAAAACCCAACGTCTCATCACTTAGCTAATTTTTGGGTTAAAATCTCAATATTTACAGCCTGTGGACCATTAAACCCCTCGCTTATCTCAAAAGAGACATGCTCATCAGGACGTAGGGGGACAAACCGTCCATTCTTGATTGGCAAAGAAGAATAATGAACAAAAACATTGAGCCCATCCTCCGTTGTGATAAAGCCTATACCCTTGCTTGGATCAAACCACTTTACCTTGCCCTGTAACCGTTTAGTTTTTTTATGTTTAGGCATTTTATGTTTTTATTGCTTTTTTACAAATTTGGTAAAAAAATTATAGTTTTTCAAAGTCTGTGCATGCTAAACTTGATAATCGACCAGGGTAACACAACGACAAAGTTTTTCGTCTTTGACAAAAATTACAACATTGTTTACAGTACCAGATGTACTAATAATGATAAAGCTAACTGCAAGGCTGTACTTGAATCTTTGTTAGACAGGGATATTGACTCTGCTATTTACTCATCTGTGGGAGAGATAAACGAACAAATTCTCTCAAGCATTAATAATCTGAATTTTTATATTCTTTTTGACCACACCACACCTATTCCAATTGAGAATCTATATCAGAGTAAGCACACTTTGGGTACAGACCGTCTAGCTGGAGCAATAGGCGCAAACTATCTTTATCCTGGGAAAAACCTGATAATCATAGACATTGGTACTGCAATAACATACGATTTTGTCACAGCACAGAACCAATTTATTGGTGGTAACATCTCTCCCGGCCCACACATCCGTCTAAAAGCCCTCAGTACCTTTACCTCCCGCCTGCCGCTGGTTGATCTAAAGCAGCCTGAAGGCTTGATTGCCCGTAACACACAGGAGGCGATACTCAATGGAGTAGTTTATGGCATTGTAGCTGAGATAAATGGCATTATCTCTATGGCAAAAGGACTATATTCCCCATTGACACCTATTTTAACTGGTGGATATGCTGATTTTTTTGGAAAAATGTTTAAAAATTACATCTTTGTAAAAGCAAATTTAGTAGCTATTGGACTAAACCGTGTTTTAGAATTTAATAAAAAACTTACTTTATGAAACGTTTTTGGTTTACGGCGATTCTAGTTTTAGTTTTTCTGGCCAGTTATGCACAGAGACCCACGAATAACCCTTTTTCGCGCTTTGGCGTTGGTGAATTAGTCTTTCAGGGATTTGGTCCTAATATGGCCATGGGACACACTGGCATAGCATCATTTTCAAGATTTCATTTCACGAAACTAAATCCTGCATCATATTCAGCTTTTAGTAAAAATCACGTTGTTTTTGATTTTGGATTTAGTAACAAACTCAGCCAGTTCGTGACACAGGATTCTGCCATATTAAACAATGTAAGCGATATTACTTTTATTGCGGGTGCATTACCTATTACCAGATGGCTATCGCTAAGCTTTGGTATTATTCCTTATTCTGGTATAGGCTATACTATCCAGATAGAAGACAGCTTGTATAATGATGTTTCTGGCACAAAGATTCGTGAGAATTACGACGGTAGCGGTGGTATAAATCAGGTTTATATTGGCAATTCTATCCGTCCAATCCGCAATCTATCAGTTGGATACAACCTTTATTACCGCTGGGGAACAATGGACAGAAATAATCAAGTTTATATCAAAGAATCTGCTTTTTCATCCAATACAGTGGTTAAGAAGACTTTTGTCAACAGGGGATTCTCATTTGACCTGGGTGTATTGTATAATGACACAATCATTAACTCAGAAAAACGAAATGTTTTCGAATACACAATAGGTGCAATATACAGCCCAGCCTCTACCCTTCATGGCCATACTTTGCAGTATATTGCCAGGTCTACCACTTATTATTCCAATAATTTTGTGGACACTCTTTCTAACGATACACTATTTACATATTCTATACCTCTGGCACAATATTTTGGTGTGGGTGTAGCGTTCAAAATCAAGGACCAGCTGAGAATGGAGTTTAATTATTATCAAGAACAGTGGCATGGGCTGAGTGTACTGGACCAGAACAATTTACGAAACTCCGGGCTCTTTGCTTTTGGCATGGAGTATTGTCGAGACCCATTCTCCAGCCGTTATCTAAAGACCATGCGCTTCAGGTTGGGTGGTTTTTACCACAAAACATATCTAAACATAAATAACACCCAGATTTACCATTATGGTGTAACTTTCGGTTTTGGTTTCCCAACAAAAACATCAGTAATCAATACAAGTTTTGAATTGGGAACAAAAGGAACCTTGAAAAATAATCTATTCAAAGAAAATTATTTTCTATTTAACCTGGACCTAACAATTCATGATATCTGGTTCATTCGTAGAAGATTCTTATAAAACACAGGAATATAAAACTATAGAACAATGAAAGGAAAAGTATTAACGTTAATTCTGGCTCTCTTCCTGGCAACACAGAGCTTTTCTCAGTCAGCTCTAGAGGTGTTTAAGGCCGCCTTTCCAAAGGCTTTTGGAGAAATGAAAATTACAGAGAACACAAAGTACGATCCAGCTAAAAAGAATGCTTATCGTCAATTTTACTATGAGCTCTCTGATGCTCTTGACGAGATTAAGGCTTATGAGATCGGAGCTTTGCAACCTGACTACACAAAATACTTCGACTACAAAGCTCTCAGGAGTCTGGATAAAAACGGAAAGCTGGACAGTCTACGTCTGCTTATCAGGCAGGAACAGAAAGCTATAGCTGATTTAATGCGCGAGGAACGCTTTGGCGCTGACAGTATTCGTGCTATTAACAATTACATGGGCTTCCGTAATTCATACAAGGCACACAACTTTGACCAGGCTTACAAAAACTGGGATGTTCTCTTTCACGAATACCCCAAAGCAACAAAGACTATCTACACAGCTGGTGCTACTATTATCAAAAGCAAAATCAAAGAAGCCAAAGACTCTGTCCAACGCCAAAAATGGATTGATACACTGATGCTTATACATGAATTGAGAGCTAAATACTATCCCAAAGACCAGGTCAAAGCTCTTGCTGCTAAAGCTGTTGACTATTACAACTACATGGTCAAGCCTTATGACAAAAACGACAGTATTATACGTCTGAGAATCGAAGAGAACTACAACATTGCCAAGAAAGCAGTCAACATGGGTGGCAAACATGCTCCTGCTTATGTTTACCCAGTTGCAATGCCCCTGAGCTTCTTTATGTACAAACTCCAGAAAATCACACCAGAGCAATTCATCTCTGATTATATGCTTTTCTCAGATAACCTAGCTTTCCTCTACAACAACGAAAAGAATCCAAAGAAAAAGAAGCGTCTGGCTGCTTATCGCAAGATGATTGACGAAGTCTTTACAAAGTCTGACCTGGCCACATGCGACAACTATGAGAAAATCTTTGGTGCTAAATATGACTCTCTGCGTACAAATGCAGAATTCCTCAAGAAGGTTCTGACCATTATGTCAAAACAGGGCTGTACAGAGACAGAATTCTTCGAAAAGGTTGCTGTGGACTTATATCAACTCCAGCCTTCTGCAGAGTCTGCATATAGCCTTGCGATTCTCCTGGCAGCAAAGGGTAAATACGATGAAGCTGCTAAATTCATTGATGAGGCTATCAAATTGCAAAAGGTAGACTCCCTGAAAGCACAGTATTACTTTGACGCAGCAAAGATAGCTAACAAACGTGGACTCTATCCCCAGGCACGCTCTTACGCATACAAAGCACTTGAGCTCAAGCCAAACTGGGGTGATCCATACATTCTCATTGCTACTATGTATGCCAAGAGCGCTGAGAGCTGCGGACAGGATGACTTCCAGCACAGGGCAGTTTACTGGGCTGCTGTTGACAAGCTCGTTCAGGCTAAGAACGTTGATCCATCAGTTACAGAAAAAGTACAGGATCTGATCAACACTTATTCTGCCCGCTTCCCTAAGAAAGAAGACGGATTCTTCCACAGTGTATACGAAGGAAATAACTATACAATTGACTATTGCTGGGTACAAGAGACAACAAAAGCCCGTTACTTGAAGTAAGCATGTTACTTACTCCTTCAAAAAGCCGCCGCAGGCTACCCTACGGCGGCTTTTTTTGTATGCACCCGGTAATACCGACACCTAGCATATATGCCCAAAACACGGAAATTTTCAATCCAACCTAAAAATCCAACGCTAGGCACATAATACCACCAATTCTAAATATAAAATAGACGAAGTTATTTTATATTTTTAGAATGATTTCGCGACAAGTCGGGAGTAAACTATGCCGATGCTAAATGAACATAAGTTTAATGAAAGAACTTGAAATTAAACCGTAACATCTCAAATTTTAGGGAATATGGATAAATTTTTCAAGAAGTTGTAAATTCTTTTTGGATAGAACATCAAGATGCCACTTATCATTTATTTTTACTTTTTTGATGTCAACCAAAA
>JALVRO010000078.1 GCA_027031265.1 Bacteroidales bacterium
ACGATCTCCTTAACCTGCTCCTTGGTCAATGGCTTGAACATGATTATCTCATCCACACGGTTGATAAACTCTGGTGGCAATGTTCCCTTGAGCAAGTCCAATACACGGTCTTCTGTCTCCTCAAGTACCTGTTCGCGGTTGTCATCGCGCAGACGTTTGAGTGCATCAAGGATGATATGCGAACCAAGGTTTGATGTCATTATGATTATTGTGTTCTTGAAGTCCACAGTACGGCCTTTGTTGTCTGTCAAACGGCCATCGTCCAATACTTGCAATAGGATATTAAACACATCTTTATGTGCTTTTTCTATTTCGTCAAGCAAGATTACTGAATATGGCCTGCGTCTTACGGCCTCGGTCAATTGTCCTCCTTCTTCATAACCTACATATCCTGGAGGCGCACCAATCAAACGGGATACGCTGTGGCGCTCCTGGTATTCGGACATGTCAATACGTATCATTGCTTTCTCATCGTCAAAGAGCGCCTCTGCCAATGCCTTAGCAAGCTCTGTCTTACCCACACCTGTGGAACCCAGGAATATGAACGAACCGAGCGGACGGTTCTGGTCTGCCAAGCCTGCACGGCTACGGCGAACAGCATCTGCTACTGCCCTGATTGCATCATCCTGACCTACGACACGCTGGTGTAGAACATCCTCCAGGTGCAAGAGTTTCTCTTTCTCAGTCTGTATGAGTTTAGCTACTGGTATGCCTGTCCAACGGCTAACAACTTCTGCAATATCTTCATAATCAACCTCCTCGCGGATAAGAGGATTGTCGCCCTGTATTTCTTTGAGCTTCTGCTGCAATTGTTCTATTTCTTTCTCTGCCTGTGGTATGCGGCCATAGCGTAGCTCAGCAACATAGTTGAAATCACCTTCTCGCTCTGCTTTATCAGCCTCAAACTTAAATTGTTCAATGTCTTCCTTGAGTTTCTGTATCTTGGTAAGAATGTCTTTCTCATTACGCCATTTAGCCTCCAGCTCTGAACGCTGTTGCTTGAGCTCTGCGATTTTCTCTTCAATGGTCTTGAGACGGTCACTATGTTTGTCCTTTATGAGTGCTGCACGCTCAATCTCCAGCTGGCGTATCTGGCTATCCAGCTCATCAATAGGAGCTGGTACAGAATCCATCTCCAGCCGGAGTTTTGCCGCTGCTTCGTCAATAAGGTCAATAGCCTTGTCTGGCAGATAACGGTCTGTGATATAACGTATACTCAGGTCAACAGCACCAATGATTGCATCGTCAGTGATGCGCACCTTATGATGGTTCTCATAACGTTCTTTCAGGCCACGCAGGATAGCAATAGCAGAAGCACGGTCTGGTTCGTCTACCATAACTTTCTGGAAACGGCGCTCTAATGCTTTGTCTTTCTCAAAATATTTCTGGAACTCGTCCAGTGTTGTCGCACCAATAGCACGCAGTTCTCCACGAGCCAATGCGGGCTTGAGAATGTTTGCTGCATCCATAGCACCCTGTGAACGACCTGCTCCGACAAGTGTGTGTATCTCGTCAATGAACAGGATAATCTCTCCTTCTGATTCCACAACCTCACGTACAACAGACTTGAGTCGTTCCTCGAACTCACCCTGGTACTTAGCACCGGCTATCAAGGCACCCATGTCCAGGGCATAGATAACCTTGGTCTTGAGGTTCTCGGGAACTTCACCCTTTACGATACGCTGTGCTATTCCTTCAACAATAGCAGTCTTACCCACACCGGGATCACCGACAAGAACAGGGTTGTTCTTGGTACGGCGTGATAGAATCTGGAGAACACGGCGGATCTCTTCATCACGGCCAATTACAGGGTCAAGCTTACCCTTCTGCGCCTGCTCGTTGAGGTTAATAGCATATTTGTTCAATGCCTGGTATGTTTCTTCTGCGCTACGGGATGTAACCTTCTGTCCCTTACGCAGGTCGGCAATAGCAGCGCGCAATTCTTTCTCTGTAACACCGGCATCTTTGAGAGCCTGTGCTACCTGGTCACCGCTACGCAATATACCCAGGAGTATGTATTCCAGGGAAGCATATTCGTCGCCTGCTTCCTTGGACTGGTTAATAGCCTCGCGAAGTGCAAAGGCTGCGGTGTTTGACAGGTATGGCTCTCCACCTTCTACCTTAGGATAAGACTGAATTATGCTATCCAGTACACGCTTGAAATTATCGACATTAACTCCAAGTTTTTTGAGCAAAAATGTGGGAACATTCTCGTCTGTCTCAAAAACAGCTTTAAGCAGATGGCCATTTTCTATTGCCTGGTGGCCATAGCCCTGGGCTATTGTGAAAGCATGTTGTATTGCTTCCTGTGCTTTGATTGTGAAATTATCTAATTTCATAGCTTTTTCCTCCTTTTTGTGTTGTCACCCCAGTTTATCAAATTCTTTGCCTGATAATGGCGGATATATTACCACCTGATTAACAAACACTTACACTAAGACAAACAACTGACAAAATGTCATATAAATTATTAAATTACCTGAAATTTACTCCGCACTGAGCTCGTTGCAAGGTGCCTACAGCATGCTTGAAACGGATGAGGTGTTCTTAAATTGAGCATAGTTGAACTTAACAGATGAGTAAGAGAAAAGGCGGCCTGCGGCCGCCTGTAGAGAAATGACTATCAAATTCTTATAGCAGGAGGACACATTTATTACTTGGTCATTGCCTGGAAAAAGTCTGAAAACATATGCAGGAAAACATAAACTGCCGACCCATAAAAAAGTAAGTTGAAGATAAAAATGATCCACAGAAGCACCTTATTGCCAATGATTTTTTTGCGGTTTTTCTCAACTTTTTCGTACAATTCTTCCTGTGCCAGTAGTATCTGCCCTAATTTTGTGAGCAACTGGTCTGTCTGGTCAGATGTAGACTGCATTATAGCCTGCTCAGCATCGTTTATCCTGCTATTTAGCGCAGAGAGTTTGGAATCAATAGCATCAAGCCTTTTTGGAAAGTTAACATCAGCTATGACTTGGGATAGCTTAGCAGTTTTCTCAGCCAGGTCCAGATAACTCTCGAGTATTTGTTGTTCCTGCTCGAGTGTCTGTTCATGTTTCTTAGCTAATTCTTGCACAGCATCTTTTGATGCCTTAGCGTGTAATTCGTGCATTTTTTTCTGCTCAGACAAAGTCTTTTTTATCTCAGAAACCAGATCATTGATTTGTTTTTTGCTCCTGGACAGTAGTTCGTCAATAACCTTTTTTAGCAGATCTTCGCTTTGTGCTGATAATTCTGAAAATTTAGTGAGTATTTCCTCTTCTTCCTTTGTGCGCTCCTGGAAACTGTGGAACAATTTGGTCAGATTCTCTTCGGTAATCTTATATGTTTTGTTCATGTAGTCAGAGACCAGGGACTGTAATTTTTTCAACACATCATTGTATGCCTGTGTCAGGTTTTCGCCCATTTCCAGCACATCCTTACTAAGCTTGCCCGCCTGAGCTATCTGTTCCGAAGCGCTTTTAAGTTTCTGCAGTTCATCCTGCAGTTTGAGTAATTCGATATTTATTTGTTCTATCATAATTATCTGGTTTTAAGTTAGATCAATGAAATGATTATTAAAATCTTTAAGCCATGTAGTAAATATTTTAAGGTGAAATAGTTTCTCTACTTTAGTTTTAAGTTCAAAATTATAATTTTCTAAAGTAAGGAGCAGGCTATCAATCCATGCAATGAAATCTTCGGCATTGACTTCTACTTCTTTTTTCCACATATTCAATGACATAGCAATATCATCAAGAGCATTAGACAGAGAATCATTATCACTACTAACCAGCAATCCAGCCCACCCCCTTAGCATAAGGGCTACATAGTCACGTCTATTTTCTTGTAGCAAAATTTCTGCTGTCCTGTATAAATGCTTGAGATTTGACTTAAATATACCAACTTTTTGAATAAAATAATCTATAATTTTTATCCAATTCTCTTTCTCAATATCCCTGTGTTCTCTTAGGTCAAGAATATACTTAGCCTCAAAATAATGAGAAAGGATAAACTTACTTGTTTTCTGATCCTCTGTTTTTAGCAAAGCACCCATGAGTTTGGTAAGCTCTGCCAGAGACTCATCACTACGCGAACGAATGTATGAGTATTCGAAATTTATCCAATAATTAAGCACCTTGTGGACAAAACTATCGCCAAAGAAGCCTGGCACTTTCTGAAAAACTTCCATGGCCTTTTCCCTCGATACAAAGGCTGATATACGCTTATAGATCCTATTAATATATTGATCTTCCGAGAGTTTACGCAATTGTATCACAAATTGCTGGTTACGAAAATCTATTAAATAATCATCCACAACGCCAATAACCACCAGGTAATAAACCATACGGTAGGTATCCCAGAATGCGCGCATACTGTTATATAGGACCTTAATCTTTTCTTCATTTTTTCTAATCACACGTTTTTCGACAAACTGCGAAAGAAAATCTTTGAAAGAATTAAAATCTGCTGCCTGCTGGTATAGCTGGTCTATATCTATGTTTGAAATTTTATCTTTGCCGAGCAAAGCCGCAAGCTCTCCTGCCACATTATTAGTAAAATCAATGGTAACACTTGCACTCTCACCTTCGTTCATCGAGACCAGTTTGTTGAGCAAAGAAACAGCAGGATGCGATAATTTATCTTTGATTATCAAGAAAATATCACCTGGACGACTAACAAAGCTACGAATCTCACTATCCAGGAAAGTTAGCAGACTCTCTGCCAGCTCCCGGCGCAATGCACTGGCCTGGTTATCAACAGTATTATTCTCAAAGTCAATGATTCCCAGCAAGTCTCCATTCTCATAAATATACAACATTGTAGGACTCTCCATTGGCTGATAATCAAAATAAACCCACACACCAAAAACCTGGTTTATTCGCCTGATAAGCAATGTCTCAAGTGTGTCATCAGATGGAGTGAGGGTGTTGAGAATCTCATCTGCCAGAAGCAAATCCTTCATAAGATTGCCCCGATATGAACCCAGCACAGAGAGAGCCACAAGCTGCTCGTAAAATACCTGTCGGCTCTGTCGTATCTCTGTGACCTCATGGCCAGAAGAAATATATTTCCGTTCATCAAAGACTACTTGCTTTCTGGATAAAAGCACATTTACTTCAGCCTCATCCAGATCACGTCCTACCCTGTGCAAAAGTCTTGCAAAATCCTCCATACCTGTGGGCAAAGACATCAAAACCAGGGAACGTATATCTTTCTTGTCCAGGCCATAAGCAATATTCCTGTTAGCCACAAGCACATCATACTCCCCATTACGAAACTGGTTAAAATTCTGATATGCAATTCTACTCTGGTAAGGTACCAACGAGAAAAACTCAGTCTTGGGCTGCTCAGCAAACAAACCCATATCTAAGTCTATATTACTCTGCGACAGCTTATTATAGACCTCAGAAGCATTATGACTAAAAACAAGTGAACCAGAGTCGAGCAAATCATTATTTGAAACGTATTCAATCTTCTGGTTTTCTATCAGCTGTGTATCAATACTATTCTGATCCTGTGACTGCTGGTCGACAATATTATGGAATTTAAACTCCAGATTCTGCAGATCAAAAGCAGCGGAAATAACGTTCTTTTCATAAATATTCAAAAACCACAATACATCTGTCTGTGCATCATAATCCATACCCGAACTCAAAGCCATCACATAAGGAGGCTTCTGATAAGGTAGAAACTTCTCTATATTCTGATTAACAGTATAATAAGCATAATTAAAACTCGTTGACCACGGACTCATAAATTCTGCCTGGTCCACCACCACCAGGGTAAAATAGATCTGCTTCTTTTTCAATGCCTTAAAAATCTGGCGTAAATCATTAGTATGCAAGTCCTCTCCAGTTGCAAAAACGAACAAAGCCCCTCCAGATGTTACTCTTTCTCTCTGGTCTTGTAACGAATAAACATCACCATAGTTCAGACAACAGCTAGCAATAGCATCTATCCTGAAAGTTTTCATCCTCTCAACCTGATCAAACATGCTGACAAGCAAAGGCTCCAGAACAAGAGTAAGCCCGGGCTGTAGAAATGCTGCAATCTGATACAGAAGCGTCTTTTCTCCTGTGAATGGGAAATTTGCCAGGGTGTTATTACCAGAAAATATAGACGATAGTGTCCTGGTCTGCACATCAGATAATGACTCACGCCTAAAAATATTTTTCACAAAATAGAAAAAGCTCTCGCGAATCTTCTCGACCCTGACAATCTCATCCTTTGATAAGGTCTCCTCAATGACAAATGGTTTGTACTTAATAGGCTCTGATGTGAGAAAGAATCTACGGGAATCTATGTATCGAGACGAACGGACTATGGCTACATTTTTAGCAGCAG
>JALVRO010000079.1 GCA_027031265.1 Bacteroidales bacterium
AAGCTCATGAATATCTCCTTGATTTGCAACCTAGATTTTTGATTCACGATGGCACAGAGGCTGTTTATCCACCTACAGAGGATTTGCATGAGTGGACGCTGGCGACAATATCTCCAATCTATGAGAAGTCAGGGCTGGAAAAAATGGCTTATGTATCCCCTCATGAGTATAATACTTCATTATTCCTCAAAGGCATGGTAACTCAAGCAAAAGATAAATTTCAAAGACCTGAACGTAAGTTGTTTACAAGTATTGAAGATGCTCTTTGCTGGCTTTTGGGGGATTGATTTGTAATAGACATAAGCCTTATCCAACAATATCATCCCAGACAGGTTCGCTACGGTTTTTTCTAATCCAGTAGCTAATTTTGGAAAACACTAGCCCACCAGGTAGATTTGTAGAAAAAATACCAAAAGTTTGTTTGTATTCATTTGTTAATATAGGCTATGACTCAAAATCTCACCGAAAATTAGCGCTACAGAGATACTTCAGAATTAGAAAGCTACCAACATCGGAGCCTTGACTTTTAGGGGTCATGGCAGACTACCTAGTAGCAGTGTGGCGTAGATTAGAATTTTTATATAAACAGGCAGGTATAAAAAAAGCACCTGCTAATATCGCAGGTGCTAGACTGACTGGTCGGGGTGCCGAGATTCGAACTCGGGACCTCCTGCTCCCAAAGCAGGCGCGCTAACCGGACTGCGCTACACCCCGAACTGGCGAATGCAAAGGTAAGCAATCTTTTTTTATTTGCAAAAAATATGCGGAGAGGGAGGGATTCGAACCCCCGGTGGGCTTCCGCCCACAGCGGTTTTCAAGACCGCCGCCTTCGTCCACTCGGCCACCTCTCCGTCTGTATCAGAACCTTTTTGCGAGTGCAAAAATAAAATATTACGGCTAATATGCAAAATTTGGTCTAAAAATTTTTTGTATTTTTTGTGAACGCAAATTCTTTTTTATTTTTATACAGAAATAATGCGTCTAAAGGTATGTACAAAGACAGCACAGAAGCTATAGAGGCTCTGAAAGATAAGTTTCACCAATTCGAAGCTGAAATACATAAGGTTATTATTGGACAGGATGAGGTTATTCGCCAGGTGTTGACAGCTATTTTTAGTGGCGGACATGTCTTGTTATTAGGTGTGCCAGGATTGGCCAAGACTTTGCTAGTCAATACAATAGCTAGAATTTTGGGTCTTAAATATAAGAGAATACAGTTTACCCCGGACCTGATGCCATCAGATATAATAGGTTCTGAGATTCTGGACGAGAACAGGAAATTTAAGTTTATCCAGGGACCTATCTTTGCAAATATTATCTTAGCAGATGAGATTAACCGTACTCCCCCAAAGACGCAAGCTGCCCTATTGGAAGCTATGCAAGAGAAAGCTGTGACAGTATCTGGGGTAAGATACGGGCTCGAGGAACCATTCTTTGTCCTGGCTACACAGAATCCTATAGAACAAGAAGGTACCTACCCATTGCCAGAGGCACAATTGGATAGATTTATGTTTAATGTTGTGCTTGATTATCCAGGCTTTGAGGAAGAGCTCAGGATTGCTTCCACGACAGAACATTCTGATGTTGAGTTAAAAAGGATTCTTAATGCAAAAGAAATTTTATATTTTCAAGATTTGATACGTAAGCACATGCCAGTGAGCGATACAGTACTGAACTTTGCTGTCAGGGTAGCTTTCCGAACCAGGCCGGGAACGCAGATGGCTCACCCATGGGCAGATAAGTATCTCAATTGGGGTGCTGGACCAAGAGCTTCTCAGTTTTTGATTCTAGCAGCAAAGGCTAATGCAGGGCTTAATGGTAAGTTTTCCCCAGATATAGAAGATGTAAAGGCCGTAGCATTACCAATATTAAGACACAGGATAATTCCAAATTATCGTGCTCAGGCAGAAGGCCTTACAGTGGAGGACATTATAACAGAGATTATTAAAAATGAGTCAATCTATTAGAAAATGAAATTCTTTTTTCTACTTTTGTAGATAACAAAAA
>JALVRO010000080.1 GCA_027031265.1 Bacteroidales bacterium
AAGAAATATTTGTAGCATGCTCCATGGCGCCGCCTGTCATCATTGTCTGTACATAGCCAATTCTTTCCCATTGGTATGGACCAAAGAGTTTTTCGTATATCTTCATTACCTGGTTGAGATGGCGGAACGTGTTAATAACAGAGTCTGGCCAGGAAGAAAAAATATAGATTTGTACAGGTATATTGCGGGTCAGACCATGATATGTCCATGAAAACTTTTTGTATCGACCCACTGCCACATTAGCCAGATAAGGAGGAATGGGCTCTAATAAATGCCAGTGCCATGTTATGGCGTCCCCCTGTACAAGGCTATCCACCAGTAGTCCGCTGCATATAGCTTTCTGCCCGCGTGGAGTAGTTATGTAAAAGTCAAACAGGGCTTTGTCTGTGAAACTGTCATTAGTAGGAAACCATGAGCGGCCCAGGCTTAGAGGGTCGCTGTGCATACCAATGCCATAATTAAACGCATAGCCCTGTTTGAAATAGAATCCGCCCCAGAAAGGATCTTGCTGGGGATGACCGTGGTAGTATACACTTAGTTCGATAGTGTCATGACTGTGTAGTTTGTATGGAAGAGTGAGGGTTTGCTCTGTCCGCATAAAATTGAGGATGCGGGTATTCTTAACCAGAATAGAATCTATGTGTAAGTGCCACAGGTACAGAGATATACTGTCCAGGCTGAAACCGGTTGTTATTGTTAGTGTTGTGTGGCCAGAAATAGTTTGTTGACCGGTGTTTATATTTAGATGGATATTGTAATGCGTGATATTGAGTGAATCCTGTGGGTAAGAAGCGATAGTCAAAAAAACTGTTATAATTGTCAAAATTATTTGCTTGAAATACATTTTTTTATACATTTTTATAATCGTGTGCTGAAAATATCGTTATAAAACAAACAAATTATAATTTCCAAATTTTATAAATTTAAAGGAAAAATAAGCATAACAAAAAATGGTATCAAACAATTCATCAAAAGAAACAAATAATAAAGACGAACTCAACCCTCAGGAGCTAAAGCCTCCAAAGCTTCCTTTGCGTCCTTCGGAGGTAGTGAAGGAGTCTATCGAAGAGGCCGAACTTCTGCTTTCTTATGCTTCGGAGAGGGGACTCGAACTGACAGAGGATGAGGTGGAAGTTATCACAGAGGCTAAGCATGCCCTGGAGAATAATGAGTGGAACACAGACATTGAGATACGTTTCTGGATGGTATACCGTGATCTGGCCCGCCGTAATTATCCTGTTACAGTGGATAGTGTAAGGGCTGCGAGGGTTACTAAGGTTAAGCATCCTAACCTGTGGCAAAAGATTTTCAGGATAAAGAGTCGTAATACCCTGGCTTATAGGACTGTACGACTTTATACTGTGATGACTATTATCACTCTTATTGTTATGGTAATATTACACATTTTATTTTCCATAGGCTCTATCCGACTCAACCAGATACAGAAAAGCGACGAACGACTGCGCCAGATAGATAAGCAGCTCGAAGAGCTAAACATAATGGGAGGTATGGACACACAGAGTGAGAGTATTGAGGTTAAGAAAGAAAAACTTATGAATGAACTTTACCAGGTCAACTCTGAGAAAGAAAATGCTATTCGTCTGCTGGAGGACTGGCTACGATTCGTTAAGAGACTCACATTTGCCGGCAAGAGTTTTGAGAAAAAACTGGAGCAAGCACAGGTGCCTAATAATCCTGGACTGCCAGCTCCTCCTACCATTGCAGAGCAGGTCGTGGACACAAGGATTGGCATTATCCAGGAAGCCCAGAATTATGTTATGGTGCTGGGCTGGTATATCCTGCCTTTGTTCTATGGTTTGCTGGGTGCACTGGCCTTTGTGCTTAGAGATTTGTCTATAACCACCAAACGTATGCTTTTCACCAAGGAGTCAAATATTAACCATACACTGCGTTTGATGCTGGGAACAATAGCTGGTCTGGCTGTAGGTGTGTTCTGGGGCGAGATAAAACAGCAGCAGAACTTTGTATTTGTAC
>JALVRO010000081.1 GCA_027031265.1 Bacteroidales bacterium
ATACGCGTCGCAGTTCTCTTTTGCTATGTTAAAAAGCTGTTTGGTGTTTGATGAATTTTTACCGCCGACAATTATCATAATATCAGCTTCGCGGCTAAGTTCTCTCACGGCATCCTGATTTTCAAATGTGGCGTTACAGATGGTATTAAATACTCTCACTTCTTTATAATTTTTTATTAGATAATCAGTAATTTTAAGATAATCCGATATTTTTCTCGTAGTCTGTGCGACAGTTGCTATTTTGTCTTTCAAATGAATATTTTTAAGCTCCTTAACATCTAATACCACATATACCCTCTCATGTATGCTGTAACTCATTACACCCTGTATTTCCGGATGGTTTTTATCTCCGAAAATAACAATATCATACCCTTCATTACTCATTTTTTCTACAATTTCCTGAGGTTTTTTAACGAAAGGACATGTTGCATCTATTACTTCAACATTCTTATTTAAAAGTTCGTTATATTTATTTTTTGGAATTCCGTGCGTTCTTACTATTACTCTTTTAATGTTTCCATCAACTTCATCGGTGGAGTTTACATATTTCACATTATAATTTTTAGAAAGTCTCTCAATCTCAAGAGGGTTATGAATTAAAGGACCGAGAGTTACGGCATTTTTGGAATTCTCTGCAATTTCGACAGCTCTTTTTACACCAAAACAAAATCCGTAACTTTTTGCTTTTTTAATCAGCATCGACGATCCTGTAATCAGCTATTTTTTTAAACAGTTCAAAAAAGTTTGGAAAAGATGTGTAAATAGATTCGGCTTTATATATTTTCATAGGAGCGAGAAGCCCGAGTATTGCAAAACTCATTGCTATTCTGTGATCCCCGTACGAATCAATTTCCGCTTCTTTTACTTCACCTCCTATTATTTCATATCCGTCTTCAAATTCCATTACTTCAATTCCGCATTTTTTCAGATTTTCAACAACAGCTTTTATTCTGTCGGATTCTTTTACTCTTAGTTCTTTTGCGTTTTTTACCCTGCTTTTTCCTTCAGCCACAGCCATAGCCATAGCAAGTGCCGGAAGCTCGTCAATAAGCCAAGGTATGTTTTCACTTATTTCAACTGCTTTGAGGCTTTTGCCTTTTACAACTATATCCCCCATAGGCTCATACTGGTCATCGTGTAAAATATATTCAATCTCAGCGCCCATTTTTTCCAGCACCCTGTAGCTTTCAATTCTTGTAGGATTCAGTGTTACGTTTTTAATAACCGCTTTTGAATTTGTAATCGCAGCGGCAACGGCAAAGAAAAATGCACTGCTCGGGTCATTAGGCACTGTTATGTTTAAAGGTGATAATTTATTTTCAAGAGGATATATTTCAATTTCGCACTCATTGTTCCCAGTAAGTCTTTGATTTATTTTCGCCCCCATACCTTTTAGCATTCTCTCCGTATGGTCTCGGCTTAAGAAAGGTTCTTTATAAAAAGAAGGTTTATTTGCATGAAGAGCGGCTAAAATCATGGCAGATTTAACCTGTGCGGACGCTATAGGACTTGTGTAGTTGAAATTTTTAAGTTTGGAATTTCCCCTTATGGCAATAGGGGCTAAATTTCCTTTTTCCCTCGCATCAATATCCGCGCCTATTTCACAAAGAGGCTTTATAACTCTTTTCATAGGCCTTCTTCTTAAATATTCATCACCTGTCATTACAAAAAAACCATCATTAGAAGCAAGAAGCCCCATATAAATTCTAATTGTTGTACCTGAATTTCCGCAGTAAAGCACATCGTCTGGTTCTTTTATTTTTTCAGGCGGGAGAATTGTAATTTCTCCGTTTTCATCTTTTACCTCAGCCCCGAGCATTTTTGCAATTTCAAGAGAATTTAAAGTATCTTCCGCACGGAGATAATTTTTTATCTTGTTTTCACCACCGGTAAGAAGGGAAAAGATGGCACATCTGTGCGATATTGATTTATCTGCATCGACTACAAATTCCTCATCAAATTTTCTTCCTCTTAAAACATTCAGT
>JALVRO010000082.1 GCA_027031265.1 Bacteroidales bacterium
TGCACCTGCTCCTCTGGTTTCTCGATTTTCAGCACCTTGCCACGGCTAAACCTGTACTGTATTTCGAAATTAAAGATATTCTTCAATAGCTGCAGCCCTATGTGCTGGTACTGGTAAAAAACCGGCGTCTTTGTATAATTCTCCATAGTGTAATTTATCCATCTTCCATCCTCATTAACCGGAAATATGTAGAACAAAGTCACTGTTAATTTTTTGTCAAAAAAATCACGCTGGGCAAACATTCCAATAAAGTCATTACCATTAGAGTTGTAACCTTGTGCCTTTATTCTACGAGACAGATAATTCTGGTACATCAGCCCTGCAGTTACGATTTTTGGGTTATAATAAATCAACTGTGATGATCCTGTCCAATCATCTAACGTTGTCTCCACATTGTCATATTGTATAACTGACCAATAAAAATTCATGTCATTTTTCCAGATAATCTTTTTGGAGAAAGGCACAATAAAGTTTACACGCACACCTCGCTGTGTATATTTTCCCAGATTTTCATAAGAATAAACAAGATTGTAGGGCAGATCATCCCTGTGTTTACCGACCAGAGCTATATAATTATTCGAGAATCTGTAATATGGTTCAACAGTCAGCAAGCCCTTCATTATCTGCATATTAACAGAAACATTATTAATCACATAGGGATGAAGCGCAGGATTACCCTGCTGTGCAATACCACTGTCGAGCACAACGATAGCCGGATTAAATTGCTGTGCAGTGGGATAATTCGTATTTGCCCGATATTTGGCTGTTAGCACAAGCAGATCATTCAACATTCTAAGCTGAAAATTCACAAATGGTTGGGCTATCCACTGATTGAAATCACCCTCTGGGCCAGAATATATGTACCTTTCCACTGCTGAACCAACTTTTAAAGAAATTGTGTGATTCATTTTCCATGAAATATAACCATAAGAACGCAGACGCACATCCTGGCTCTGGCCTGTGGCTTGCTCTCCGGACAATTGCCCGCTGTGGTTAATTGTCTGATAAGTTAGGCTACGGGCAATATATCCAACACCTGCGTTTAATGACAGGTGGCCAATGTAATAAGTACCTTCGACATTAAACTCCAAAGCATCAGTTCTGTTATTCACCTCATTATCAACAAGATAGTCTTCGTTTTGCAAGAGCTGTGTCTGGCTATGCGACAGGTCACGACTCATAGTCAGGTCAGATTCAATATCCAGCTTAGAAAAGCTGCCCTTGTAAAACACAGTACCGCCATAATAATGTGAGCCATTTCTATTTATAGTCTGCTCTTTATACTCAGCCACAAGCACAGAGTCCCAGTAGTTTTGGACAAACGTAGTACTATTCTCTGCCGATGGGCGGAAAGGCACTGTTGTTGTCTTTAGCTCAAGGCTCAAGACATTGAGTGGATTTATCTGATAATCAATACCTGTGGTTAGATTGTGCATCTGTCCTTGATAATAAACAGGCTGCCCTATCCCTCTTTTAAACTGGTGGAAGCCATTGGTATAAACCCGCTCCTCAGACAGGCTATCCAGCCAAAACTGGTTATTATAAAAGCTCTGATTGATATAAAAATTCACTTTCCCTTTTGTGTAAATAAGATTTGCAATATCATGCTGGTGAATGTTAAAATGCTCAAATGGAGCATCCAGGTCAAACAGGCTAGAGGCAGAGAGATATGTATCAATACCCTGGTAATTATCCTTGAGCACAATGTTTATCACAGCATAATACCCTTCCAGTCCATACCGTCCGCCCGGATCTCGGATAATCTGAAGTTTGAGAATACGCTCTGGATTAAGGGATTGGATATAATTGTAATCTTTTTTTAGCCCATTAACCAAAATCAAAATATTGGTGTGACCATCTACTGACAACCGGTTGTTATAACGATCATAAGTCACGCCATTAACCAGGTTGAGCAATTCATTGACATTAGATGCACGGGACTTCATTTCTCTGGTAATAATCACTTCCTGACGGTCCA
>JALVRO010000083.1 GCA_027031265.1 Bacteroidales bacterium
TTGAAGTGAACAGTCCCTCTCACCAAGATGTATAACGTTTCCGTGTTTATCGCCTAAAATCTGAACCTCAACGTGTCTTGGTTTTTCGATATATTTTTCCATATAAATGGTAGGGTCGCCAAATGCGCTCTCAGCCTCGCTGCTTGCTGCTAAAAAGGCATTTTCAAGATAGCTTTCATCCTCTACAACCCTCATACCTCTTCCGCCGCCCCCGCTTGCGGCTTTAAGTATTACCGGATATCCTATCTCTTTTGCCACTTTTTTTGCTTCTTCAACAGAGCTAATCGCACCTTCGCTTCCAGGAATTACAGGAACCCCCGCTTTTTTCATAACTTCTTTGGCTTTAGATTTATCAGCCATAAGCTCCATAACTTCAAGACTCGGTCCGATAAATGCGATATCGTGTTCTTTACATATCTCAACAAAAGTCTGATTTTCGCTCAAAAATCCGTATCCCGGGAAAATCGCGTCACATTCGGTCATTTCGGCAGCTGTGATAATTGCGGGGATATTCAAATAACTCTGATTTGAAGGAGCCGGTCCCACACACACAGCCCCGTCTGCAAATTGAAGATAAATAGCGTCTTTATCGGCTTTTGAATATACACATACCGCTTCTTTTTCAAGCTTATGTATCGCTCTTATAGCCCTAAGCGCTATTTCTCCCCTGTTTGCTATAAGGATTCTGTTTAATTTTTTCATCAGTTACCTTTAAAGCTTTTTAACTCTAAAAAGCGGTGTGTCAAACTCAACCGGCTGACCGTCTTCAACTAAAATTTCAAGAATTTCACAGTCAAACTCTGCTTCAAGCTCGTTCATAATTTTCATAGCTTCAATAATACATAAAGTCTGCCCTTTTTTTACTTTATCTCCGACTTTCACATAAGGAGGCGAATCAGGACTTGGTGCCTGATAAAATGTCCCTACCATAGGCGATGTAATCAAATCGCCTTCCACTTCACACTCGGGTTTTGCTTCTACTTGCTGGATAATCGGTTCTTGTATTTGAGGAGCCGCGGTTTGTTGAACCGGTGCACTCACATTTGCCGGTGCCGATGCGCTTTTGTCAAGATATATTCTAAACTCTTCCGTTTCAAGTTCGAGTATATTTGTTTTTGATTTATCAAACGCGTCAAGTATTTTTTTAAGTTCTCTGTAATCCATACTTTCTCCTTAATTTGTTAATTTATCTATACATTTAGGTACGGCTTTTTTCATAACCTCTTTTAAAAACTCTTTTTTATTAGTCTGCATATTGCCTATAAATTCGCTTAAAGTATAATTTTTTTCGATTTCATTAAGTGTACATGCACAATAATCGGCCATTTTATCTTTGTTTTGATTTTTCGCCGCATTTACGCATGAGCTCATATAATAATACTCCATTCTTATAGGGTATCTTGCTGCAAAAAGCCCTGCCGCAACAATTCCCAAGAGTAATAATTTCTTCATATTACACCTTTTTTTAAAATAATAGCATATTTTGATACAATTTTAAAAAAAGTAAAGAGGTAATAATGGGCGTAAAATCTGATAAGTGGATTAGAACTATGGCAAAAGAGTTTGGAATGATTACGCCTTTTGAAGAAAAGCAAGTAAGAAAAGGAATTATAAGCTATGGAGTAAGCTCTTATGGATATGATATAAGAGTTAGCGATGAATTTATGGTTTTTACTAATATAAATTCAACTATAGTTGATCCAAAAAACTTTGATGAGAGAAATGTAGTAGATTTCGTAGGAGATGTTTGTATCGTTCCTGCAAACTCTTTTGCACTAGCTAGAACGGTTGAGTATTTTAGAATGCCAAGAAATGTTTTAGCTATTTGCTTGGGAAAAAGTACCTATGCAAGATGTGGGATAATAGTAAATGTTACTCCGTTTGAGCCGGGATTTGAGGGGCATATCACTATAGAGATTAGCAATACTACTCCACTTCCAGCAAAAATTTATGCAAATGAAGGAATAGCACAGCTT
>JALVRO010000084.1 GCA_027031265.1 Bacteroidales bacterium
TTGTATAATTATTTCAAAACCAAATCATAAACACCACCTTATGCGACGTTTACTTTACATATTATTGGTTGGTTGTGTTTTTTCTTTGACGTGCACACACCAGCAGCCCTGCGGGAAATCCCCTGCCACTAGAGGTTCTGTCATAATCAAGGCCTGGCAACAGGCCCAGCAGCAGAATAGCATAGAAGCATATAGAACTTTTCTGCAGAAATATTCCTGTAATGATAGCCTGGTTCAGCTAGCCCACAAGAAGATTGATTCATTGAAGCAGGAACAGGCATGGCAGAGCGTGAAAAATACCAATTCTATTGATTCTCTTCGTGCTTTCTGTCTCATGTACCCTTATTCTCCTCACCACACAGAAGCATATAACCTGGCTAATAAGATTCTGCATTCCGAGCTGGATACCCGTTATAGGGTTGTACCAGAATTTTTTGCAAAGATGAGCCAGGCACAGGACCCATATAGTGTTTTTAGGCAGTATGCTACCAGGGATTTCTGTATTATTAAGACACGCAGATATGAAGAACACGAGCCTGTGAGCGATACATTCCCTGTCCCCAGCAGGGCTGCTTTTGATTCTTTGCTAAATACTAATATTTTCAAAGTATGCAACCAGTTATTTATGCAGGGTGAGCTGCTTAGAGATTATGAGCTTCAGTGTGATAGTGTATCGTTGACCGTTCTGTTTCACCTCAGTTGTGGTGATATTAGTTTTCGTTGGCTCACAGGGCATACTATGAAACTTCGTTGTATGCAGATCTGCCAGGATTTACGGCTGTAATTAGTTTTACCCGTCCCTGGAGAGGCTGTCCGTAAATGCTGATGTTTAAATTTTCATGCTGACGGACAGTCTCTTTTTTATCAAAAAAGTTGTTTGTGTGGAAAAATTTTTTTATTTGCTGATTTTCTTGACTTTGTCTTTTTATTCAAATGTTTCCCCTTTTCTAGTGTTTGTTGTAATTCATTGATTTGTAGTTAGTTGGTTGTGGATGCGATTAGACTTGATTCTTTTCATAATCTTTAAAGATTTGTGCAAAATTATTATATTTTAGTAATCTGGTGGTTTTTGTGAATTTACTGTTAATCAAGGGGAAAGCTATGAAAAGTTTTGTTCATCTACATGTACACTCCCAGTATTCAATACTTGACGGAGCATGCAAGATATCAGATCTGGTAAGCAAGGCCAGGGAATATGGAATGCCTGCTGTGGCGTTGACTGACCATGGTAATCTGTTTGGCGTTGTCGAGTTTTTCAAGGCTGCCAAGAAAGAGGGAATAAAGCCAATAATTGGTGTGGAGGCTTATGTAGCTGAGAAATCAATGGAGGATCGCACAGTCTCGGAGAAAAGGTCAGGCTATCATCTTATTCTCCTGGCAAAGAATCTCACTGGTTATCAGAACCTTATGAAGCTGGTCTCCTATGCTCATTTGTATGGCTTCTATTACAAACCACGTATGGACAAGAATCTTCTGCGTCAATATAGCGAGGGAATTATTGCATCCTCAGCATGCCTGGGGGGTGAGATACCTCAGAAGATTCTAAGAGGAGATATGGCTGCTGCCCGTAAAGCGATCGAAGAGTACCTTGATATTTTTGGTGATGATTTTTATCTGGAGCTAATGCGTCACAAAACAGGTGATCCCAGGATAGACCAGGATACATTCAAGAAACAGGAATATGTTAATAAGCATCTGATTGAGCTGGCTAAAGAATATAATATCAAACTCATTGCCACTAATGATGTCCATTTTCTGAATCCTGAAGACTTTGAGGCACACAAAATTTTGATTTGTCTAAACACAGGTAAGAAATGTGATGAGCAGAACAATAAACTCGCTTATACTGGCCAGGAATTCTTTGCATCCCCTGATTATATGTGGGAGATGTTTGCCGATGTGCCTGAGGCTCTGGAGAACACACTCGAGATTGCAGAAAAAGTGGAAGAATACGATATTGAGCGGGATCCTATCATGCCAGTGTTTGAGATCCCACCTGAGTTTAAAGATGACAAAGAATACCTGCGTTACCTGACTTACCAGGGGGCTAAGGAGAGATGGGGCAAACCACTGAGCGATGAGATCAAAGAGCGTCTGGAGTTTGAACTTGGTACCATTGAGAGAATGGGGTATTCGAGTTATTTCTTGATTGTATGGGACTTTATCCGTGCAGCCCGTGAGATGGGGGTATGGGTCGGGCCTGGCCGTGGTTCTGCCGCCGGATCAGCTGTTGCTTATGCTCTGAAAATCATTAATATAGATCCAATTAAATACGACTTGCTCTTTGAGCGATTCCTTAATCCCGACCGCGTGAGCATGCCTGATATTGATGTGGACTTTGACGAAGATGGACGGGACAGGGTACTGGAATATGTTGCAGAAAAATATGGCCGAAAACGTGTTGCAAACATTATTACATTTGGTACTATGGCTATGAAGATGGCCATACGTGATGTTGCTCGGGTGCTTGATTACCCGATTAAGACAGCCGATCGTCTTGCCAAGATGGTACCAGATAAGGTCAAAAATTTCAAACAGGCTTATGAGAAATCACCTGAACTGAAGTTTGCACGTGAGAATGGTACACCAGAAGAGAAACGTATTCTGGAATATGCCGAAAAATTAGAAGGATCTATACGTCAGACAGGTATTCATGCTTGTGGTGTGATCATTGGCCGTGATGATCTGGAGAATTTTATTCCTTTGACCACTACCAAAGATTCTGTGCTTTTTGCTGCCACACAATATGAGGGCTCTTATGTCGAAGCTGTGGGTATGCTCAAAATGGACTTCCTGGGGCTAAAGACCCTTTCTATTCTCAAGGATGCTGTCGAAAATATCAAACATTCCCGGGGCATTGAAATAGACCTGGACTCTTTACCATTGGACGACAAGAAAACTTATGAGCTTTATAGCCGTGGAGAGACTGTGGGACTATTTCAGTTCGAGTCTGCTGGTATGCGCAAATATCTCAAGCAGCTCAAGCCACAGCGTTTTGATGACCTGATAGCTATGAATGCACTTTATCGTCCAGGTCCAATGGATTATATACCAGATTTTATTGCCCGCAAAAATGGCCAGAAAAAAATCGAATATGACCTGCCACAGATGAAAGATATTCTCGAGAATACTTATGGTATCACAGTCTATCAGGAGCAGGTCATGCTTTTGTCGCAGAAACTAGCTGGTTTTTCACGTGGCCAGGCAGACAACCTGCGTAAGGCCATGGGTAAGAAGAAAAAAGATATTATTGATAAGTTGAAGCCTGAGTTTATCGAAGGATGCAAGCGCAATGGCATAGCTGTCGAAATGGCCGAGAAGATATGGAATGACTGGGAGAAGTTTGCTTCTTATGCTTTTAACAAGTCCCACTCTACATGTTATGCTTATCTTTCTTATCAGACTGCTTATCTCAAGTCACATTATCCTGCTGAATATATGGCTGCTGTGCTGAGCCGTAATGTTAGCGAGATCAAGAAAGTCAGCCTGTTCATGGACGAATGTCGTAGAATGAAAATACCTGTTCTCGGACCTGATGTGAATGAAAGTCTGGACCGCTTTATAGTCAACAAGCAGGGTGCTATACGCTTTGGTCTGGCTGCTATTAAGGGTGTTGGCCAGCATGCAGCTGAGGAAATTATGCGCGAACGGGAGGAAAACGGACCTTTCAAGGATATATATGACTTTGTGGAACGTGTTAATATCCAGATTGTTAACAAGCGTGTGATGGAGAACCTCATCCTGTCAGGAGCTCTGGATAATATAAGTCCTTATCCCCGTGCCCAGTATTTTGCAGACATGCCAGGTGGCTCCACTTTCCTTGAGGATCTGGTCAGATATGGTCAACGTTATCAGACATACAAGCAAGAATCAGAAAATTCATTGTTTGGTGGCACAAAAATCGAAACACGCAGACCAGAGCCTAAATCCCTGGTGCAGGAATGGTCCGATGTGGAGCGGCTAAACCGTGAACGTGAACTTATTGGCATCTACCTTTCTGCACATCCTTTGGATAAAGATAAGGCTATAATCAAGGCTTTTGCCAATGCATCTCTGGCAATGTTTAAGGATCTTACCCGTTTGGTCAACAGGGAGGTGCGTGTGGCAGGTATTGTTACTTCAGTGTCGCGTCGCACCTCTAAGAATGGCAATACTTATGGCCGTTTCGTACTCGAGGACTACACCAATTCGTATGAGTTTGTGCTCTTTGGTGAAAATTTTACCCGTCTGTTCCCTCTGCTTCTTGAAGGGGCAAAAGTGTTGGTATCAGCACGTGTGGTGCAACGTAATGGCGACAAGAACGATGTTGACCTGAGAATCATTGACATAAAACCTCTGAGCAACTTGAAAGTCGAGAAGATTATTATACGTCTGATGGTCAATGATGTGGATGAAGTGCTGATTGACCAGATCGAGGACTATTTAGCTAATGGCCGTAATGGTGGCCCCGGGTGTGAGTTGTTGATTCATGACCCTGAGGATAACATTAGTTTACCTCTAAAGTCCAGATCCAAGCATGTTAAGGACCTTAATGAGTTGATGAAGTTCCTTGACCAAAATTCTTTTAAGTACAAACTAGTTCCTGCATTCAAAAAAGCTATGGCTAGATGAATATACTGCAGCAGATACCAGAGGATTTGCTCAATTTTACACTTGTGGCTTTGTTCTCGTTTTTATTTGGTCTGGAGCAGCGCCAGCATCACCAGGAATATGAGGGACAGGCTATTTTTGGTACAGACCGTACATTCACTTTGATTGGGGTGCTGGGATTCATTTTGTATTATGTGGATCCTGGCTATCGTCTGTTTCTTTTTGGTGCTGTGATTCTGGGAATTCTTTTTAGTATTTTTTACTGGCACAAGGCTGCATCTGTGGAGAAATATGGAATAACATCGATCATTGTGGCATTATTGACTTATTTTCTCACACCTCTGGTATATAAGGCGCAGCCATGGCTGGTTATGCTGGTTGTTGTGTTGATAATGATTTTGGTTGAGAGCAAGGAGACTCTTTCGACTTTTTCCAAGAGGTTTGATAAGTACGAATTTACAACATTGGCAAAGTTCATTATTATCGCAGGTGTGATATTGCCTCTACTGCCAAACAAACCATTGATTCAGGGACTTGATATCACACCGTATAAGTTCTGGCTGGCGATTGTGGTGGTCTCGACAATATCGTATCTGAGTTATCTGATAAAGAAATTTATTTTTCCAGATGCTGGTATACTGCTCACAGCTTTTCTGGGAGGAATGTATAGCAGTACGGCTACTACTGTAATACTGGCACGTAAGAGCAAAGGTCAGAGCCCGTCACAGGTCTCGGCTGGTATTGTCCTGGCTACCAGTGTTATGTATGTGAGGGTGTGGATCCTGGCTCTTATTTTTAACCACCAGATAGCTGTGGCTCTTTTGCCATACCTGGCTTTGCTATTTGTTATCAGTGCTTTGATCTCCCTCTATTATATGCGAAAAGACTTGTCGCACAAGGTGGAGCATATTGAGTTCGAATCAGACAAAAACCCTCTGGAATTTAAGACAGCTCTGATCTTTGGTGTGTTGTTCACTTTCTTTGCCTTTCTGTCCCACTTTGTTATGGTTAACTTTGGTGATCTGGGTATGGGTTTGCTTTCGTTGATAGTTGGTGTGACAGATATTGACCCTTATTTGCTAAGCTTATTCCAGAGCGGTCCTTCTATTGCTGTGACTGTAGTTGTAATTTCTACTATCCTGGCTACGGCCAGTAATAATATCGCCAAAATGATTTATGCTATTAGCCTGGGTGTTAGAGAAATAAGAAAATTTGTAATTTTTGCATTTTTATCTTTATTTGTTGTAAGTTTAATAATGGTTTTGCTGATCTACTTTTTTAAATTTTGAAAAATGGCTCTGCTAATGAAAAGCCTGATAGATCTGCCATACAATACTCTGACTGTTTACTTTGCTCCTTATATTTTTTCGCGGATGAAGTATGCTATTGTTAATAGTGAGTTTCGTTTGGCCACAAATTCTAGCTTTTTTGACAGGGATGGATATTTGAGAAAAGATATTACTGTCAAACAGATCCTCTCCCAGCTTTATTTTATCACAGATATCAAAAGTATGTATCTTTTTAGTCTGGGAAATAATTATGCAGATATTTTCATGACTACTGATAAATATGTCGTGTTCAAAATAAACTCCTACCGCTTTGATTTTAACTCTTATGAGCTGGTTGATATGCAACAAGTTTTGACCCTCCGCACATCAGCACTTTCGCGTAATGCCAAGAAATTGATCCAGCAATTCTGGAAAAATGCAAATAAAGTAAATGTTTTGACTAAATTAGCAGATGAATTATACCCTACTGATGAGGTCAAATACCGCTTGTCCAGGGAATTGGGCCTTGATATTAATGAGCTTAGCAAGATGACAGACCTGACCGAAGCTATAAAGCTATCGTCAGATTCTCTTGAGGGTATTCTCTCACAGATAGATGTTACATACAATAAGGAAGTAGGCACAGAATAAAATTTATTTTCATGGGAAAAAAGAATAAAGTTTTTCATCAGGTTGGGATTGAGAAAATCGCAGCCCAGGGTAAAGCTACTGCCCGGGTTGATGGTATGATCGTTTTTGTTAAAAATGCTTTACCCGGCGATGTGGTGGATATAAAAATTACAAAAGCACGCAAAAACTACCTCGAAGCCATTGCTACAAAATTTCACAAATATTCCACATTAAGAATAGAACCACGCTGCAGTCATTTCGGTATTTGTGGCGGCTGTCGGTGGCAAAATCTGGATTATCAATATCAGCTCCAGTACAAACAGCAAGAGGTTTTAGAAGCATTCGAGCACATTGCAGGGGTCAGTCCGCGGCAGATTAGACCAATACTGCCGTCTGAGGATATCTATTTCTATCGAAACAAGCTGGAATTTACTTTTTCGGTCCATCGCTGGCTTACAGACCAGGATCCTGTGGCTGACCAGCATCCTCCAGCCCTGGGTTTTCATGCCCCACGCATGTTTGACAAAGTTGTGGATATATATGAATGTCTCCTGCAGCCAGAGCCTTCGAATCAGATTCGTAATCTTGTGCGCCAGATTGCTTTTGAGCATAGGTTTGAGTTTTACAATATACGTGAGCACTCTGGTTTCTTGCGCAATCTGGTTATTCGTAATAACCTGGCAGGAGAGTTTCTTGTAATGCTGATAGTAGCCCAGCAGCGCGAGCAGGATATTCACTTTATCCTTGACTCTATTGCTGGACATTTTCCACAGGTAGTGTCTCTTTATTACATGATCAACACCAAGAAGAATGATAGTTATGCAGACCTGGCTCCTGTGCATTACAAAGGCCAGAAATATTTGCTCGAGACTCTGGGGGATTTGAAGTTCCGTATTAATCCAAAGTCATTTTTCCAGACAAACACACGCCAGGGTTACAATCTTTATCGTGTGGCACGTGAGTTTGCCGGCCTATCGGGTAATGAGATTGTTTATGATCTTTATACAGGTACTGGCACGATTGCTTTGTTTCTGGCTTCACAGGCAAAGAAAGTCATTGGTATAGAGTATATTGCAGAGGCTATAGAAGATGCCAGGGAGAATGCACGGCTGAATAATATCTCTAATGCTAGCTTCTTTGTGGGGGACATTAAGGATGTGATGGATGCTGGCTTCTTTGGGCAGAACGGACGTCCTGATGTCATTGTGCTTGACCCTCCACGTGCAGGTATGCACAAAACAGTAGTAGAAGCAATTAAATATGCTGCTCCCAGGCGTATAGTTTATGTCAGCTGCAACCCAGCCACACAGGCTCGTGATGTGCAGCTCCTGTCAGATATGTATGAGCTTGTTGTTACACAGCCTGTGGATATGTTCCCACATACTTACCATGTGGAGAATGTAGCATTGCTCGAGCTAAAACACTAATCATTATTTTTTCCAAAATATCTATCCCATTGACGGCGGTCTTTCTTGGTAGGCCGCCCTTTTTCTTGTCTCCGTGGTACTGCTGTGCGCTGATATTCGTAATAAAGCTTGAGCTTGAGCAAATCATCCTGCGCTGTGACCTCTTCGATGTATTGATCCACAAGTTTAGCACCTACACGACGGTCCAGCAGTTCTTTTACTTTGTACGAACGCATGATTACTTTGTATTTAACCGAAATAACATCCCCTTTTTTGACTTCTCTTGAAGCCTTGGCAGGCTGTCCATTGAGATGAACATGCCCTTTGCTACATTCCGAGGCTGCAGCAGAACGTGTTTTAAACAATCTAACTGCCCACAGAAATTTATCTATTCTTACTTTTTCCATTTGTGCTAAGGATTAATGACTTGACAATCACATAAGAAAGATACCCAATAATCATACCCCACACAGCTCCTGCCAATATGTCCGAAGGATAATGAACACCTAGATATACCCGACTGATACTTACCACACTTGCCCACACAAACATCAATATCGTGAAATACCTTTTTCTGATCAAAAGACTTGTAATCGTTGCCAGAGTAAATGTATTGCTGGCATGTGAGGAGAAAAAACCATATAAGCCACCACAATGATTATGTACCAGGACAATCTGCCCAGCAAGCAAGGGATCATGACAGGGCCTGAGCCGTTGAATTGCTTCTTTAAAAATATGTACTGACGTAATATCCGCCACACCCACTGTCAGTATAACAATAGCTATTAGCCACAGGCTTTGTCGTCTAAACTCCTTTATTAACAAATAAATAACAAAAAAATACAGTGGCAACCACAACAGGTTACCACTGAAATGCCACATTAACCAATCCCACAAAGGTGTGTGGTGATGGTTCAAAGCAAAAAGTAAACTCAGATCCCAGAAATGTAGCTTTTCAAGCATTCATCTTCACTTTGCCAGTTTGATGAGCTCATCACCAGACTCGCTCAGCAGCAAAGATAATGAATCTATTGATGCCTCCAGCTCATTAAGGTCTAGATTTTCTACCTGTAGCGTGTCACGGTAAATGACAGTGTCTTGCTCATCTAGAGCCAGAGCACCACAGATAAGATCACGGTTCTTTCTCAACAGAGCCTTGAGTGCTGCTGGATCGTCACCTTTGAGCTTGAATAATGGCTGCTCAATAATAACAGTGCTGTCGTCAATAGCTATAATCATGTTTTTGATCAGTGCCTCCTCTTTCTCTATGATAAAGATGCCATCCTGGGGATTTTCTTTGACTATAGAGTATTCCAGTTCCAGCAGGTACTGCTTAACTTTGTCAAAATAGTTCTCCATAGTTAAACTTGTTTTATTATTTTTCAATTAAATATAAAAATTCCATATTAAATATGAAAGATAAATTTTACCAATGTCTTGAATTTGAATTAGGTTATATTTGTCTGGAAACTACAGATAGTTTTGTAACAAGACTATTTTTTTCAAAAAATCCAGTTGATGAATTTCAAAATATTTTGACTAGAAATTGTATAACACAGCTAGAACAGTATCTTAGGGGCGAGAGAAAAGTTTTTGATTGCCCCACACATATTTGTGGAACAGATTTTCAGCTTCATGTCTATTATGCTTTGCAAACTATTCCTTATGGCCAGGTGGTAACCTACAAAGAATTAGCCGAAGAAATAGGACACCCCCGAGCTTATCGCGCAGTTGCAAATGCACTCGCTGCTAATCCTTTGCCCATAATATTACCCTGCCACAGGGTGGTGGCTTCCAAAGGTTTGGGTGGATATAGCCCAGGAATTGAAATAAAAAAATTTTTACTTTCACTCGAAGGTGTGACAATATGACAATAATTTTATTAAGTTTGTTGACGTTTTTTCATTATTCTGGCTTTGGCAAATTATTTGACAAATAGCTGAGGTAAACAAAATTATTTAAAAATGGAACTGAAAGACATGGAAAAGAATACAAATAAATCCCAGCAAACACAGCAACAAAAAGACAAAGAAATAAAAAATCATCAGTCACCAGAGCAGCAAGACACAACCAATCAGCAGACAAACTGTCAGGAACTTGAGGAAAAAGTTAATGAACTGCAGAACCAGCTCAATGAGCTAAATGACAGATATCTGCGTCTTGCTGCAGAGTATGATAATTACCGTAAACGAACACTCAAGGAGAAAGCTGAACTGATCAAGACTGCAGGCGAAAAAGTAATCGTCAACCTGCTGCCTGTTATGGATGATTTTGAGCGCGCATTGGAGCATATTGACCGGGCTTCTGACTTAGAAGCTCTCAAAGAAGGGGTCAAGCTCATTTACAATCATTTTCAGAAGTTCCTCAAGCAAGAAGGTGTGGAGGAGATAGAGGCTCTGGGTAAGCCACTGGATACAGACCTGCATGAAGCTGTGCAGCAGGTCCCGGCCGAAAGTGAGGAACAGAAAGGCAAAATTGTCCAGGTTGTGCAGAAAGGATACAAACTTAACGACAAGGTCATTCGTCACGCAAAAGTCATCGTTGCAATGTAATTTAATTATCAAACGTTATATACAGGAGGGCTGTCTAAAGACTCAAAACCGTTTATATCAAGGTGCTTAGAAAGAATACGTTGGATTAATTTTGGGATCTTATAGCACCTTTGTGGTTAAACATACTCTGGGACAGCCCTTTGTATTTATTGAAAAATCACATTATTATGTCACAAAAAAGAGATTATTACGAGATACTAGGCGTTTCGCGTACCGCCACCAAAGAGGAGATTAAGAAAGCATACCGTCGTCTGGCGCTCAAGTATCATCCAGACCGTAACCCTGGCGACAAAGTAGCAGAAGAAAAATTCAAGGAAGCTGCTGAGGCTTACGAAGTATTGTCTGATGATGAGAAACGCCGTATCTATGACCAATTTGGTCATAATGGCCTGCAAGGTAATACCGGATTCTCTGGCTTCAGTGATCTGAACGACATATTTTCTGCTTTCTCTGATATTTTCGAAGAAGCTTTCTTTGGTGGAGGATATAGTGGCCGCTCACGCCGTTCACGCTCTTCGCACCGAAATCGCGGGAAAGACCTACAGATTACTATAAAGTTGACCCTCGAGGATATGGTCAACGGCGTACAGGGCAAAAAAATCAAGGTTAAGAAAAAGGTCAAATGCCCTGAGTGCGGTGGTAGCGGCGGTGAGCGTGAGACATGCCCTACATGTCATGGTTCGGGTCAGGTTTACCGTACTATGCAGTCTTTCTTTGGTACAATACATCAGGCCTCCACATGTCCTACTTGTAATGGACAGGGGTATATTGTTAGCAAGCCATGCCCGGTGTGTAACGGCACAGGACTGGTAGATGGCGAGGAAGTTATCACAATAGATATTCCTCCAGGGGTGACAGGCGAGATGCAGATGACCCTGCGTGGAAAAGGTAATGCTGGACCGCATGGTGGACTGAGCGGGGATTTGATCATTAATTTCAAAGAGCAGCCTCACAGCCAGCTTCGCCGTGAAGGTGTGAACCTGGTATATGATCTGGATATAAGTATCCCTGAAGCTGTGTTGGGTACAACAAAAGAGATACCTACTGTCGAAGGAACGGTGAAAATAAAAATAGCTCCAGGTACAGAATCTGGTAAGATATTACGGCTTAGGGGTAAGGGCATACCTGTTTATGGCGAGGATAGACGTGGCGACCTGCTTATTAAGGTCAGAGTCTTTATACCAAAGAATATTAGCAAGAAAGAAGCAGAAATTTTACGACGGTTGCAAGATTCTGAGAATTTCAAGCCAAAAGGAAAAGGATTTTTCTCAAAGCTAAAGGATAATCTTGGTTTGTGATATAATAACAAAAAAGGCGTCACACTGGACGCCTTTTTTGTTACCGGTATATAGTCTTTTTTATAATGTACGTGTTATCGTCAAATGTGATTTTGACAAAATAAATACCTTTTTTACATGGTGGTAAGTTAACCTCTATCGGTTCAAAGGTGTAATTGTGTGGCTTCATTACATAAATGGTCTTGCCCAAAAGATCAATGACTTCTATTCTGGTGATCAACTGCTCGGACTTGACATAAAAACGTGGCACTGTCATAGGGACAGGACTAATCACAGCATCATGAATAGTAGAGTTCTGGTATTGTATCTGATCCCATGAATGATTCTGGGAGAAACTGCTGATGTTCGAAAGCAAAATAATTACAAGTATGTAAAAAAGTTTGCGCATCAAGTCCGTGTTATAATGTTAAAGTTTCATTTTTTATACGAAAATTTTGTGCCAAAAGTTCAAAATTTTACATTTTATTCTTCCATTTCAATCATTTTAAAAGGTATCTTCAAGATAGACTGGTAATCTTCACCAGCCTCCAGCATATCCTCGTCATCTTCTTCATAGTACCAATTAATCACTACTTCCTTGCCTTCTTGTTTGTTTATATCCTCGAGTTTTTTGAATACATCCAGTATACACTTAGACGAGCTGGTGTTGAAATACTCAAGTTGTACATTGACTATAGTCTTCTCTTTTGGATCCTGTGAATATTGGTCTAACCAGTCGACTAATGGTTTGTAGAACTCGACTGCATTCTCTGGAATAGACCGACCCTTCATCTCCAGTACTCCTGTGTTAGGATCAAACTTGATGTAAGGAGTCTTGTTAGTGCTTTTTATCTCTAGGATGTTTAGTTCGTTGTTACTCATAGATTTTGTTTTTTTTCAGTTGATACCATGGCACTAAAGATAAATAAATATGACTCTAAATTATAATTTATAAACCTAAAATTAAAATTACCATTGCATTTTCTTGAAATTTCCAGAAAACCTAATCCCGCTCCTCCCTTGATATTATGCGATTGCAAGAAAATTTTAAAGAAAAAATCTTTAAGCTCTTCATCGCTTAAATTTTTGATATAGTTAAGATACGCCTCTATCTCTTTTTTTGCAAAATTATCTACAAAATTTCCAGTTATTACCTTTGTCACAAAGTTAGGAAATTTACATAAAATATAAAATCCAAATTTTTTATATTCTTGAGGTATTTCTTTGGGTGTTATGGGATTATGCAAGTATATGTTCTGTATTAATTCTACTGTTATGGTGAAAATTTTTTTCCTGATTTTTTTTGGATATACTGCTAGCTCCCGTTCCACATCTTTCAATAGCTGGTCTATTCTATCTGGCGTGAAGTTATCTACCCTCAGATAGTGACCCTTGCACCCATTTAGTTCTTTCAAAATTATTTCCTGTAGCCTATCTGGTAGCTTTTGCATTTTATTGATGTCTAGTATCGGGAGCATAAGTTTTTTATAAAACTTGTTTAGTAAATTATAAAAATACTTTGCAATAGTCAAAATATCTAATATCAAACCTTAATTTTTTTTGACGAATCATTTTTTAAAAAATTTCATACATGTTAAAAATCCCTTCTACAGCTCCTGTCTTTATAGTAAATGTCTTTGAGGGCTTTAGTCCAATGTGATAAAGGTATTTTTTTTCTGTGGTGAAAATCCATGCTTTGCTACCAGGAAATTTTTCTTTTAATACACGGCCGATTGACTGGTAAATAGAACGCATGTTACCAGACAGACGGCGACCATACGGTGGATTAATGATAATATGCTTTGGATGTTTAGCTACTCTAAGTCTTTCCATAGCTATGTCACGGAAATCAACTACTTCTTCTACCTTAGCACTAATAGCATTTTTCCAGGCTATGTCTATGGCATGTGAGCTCTTGTCCGAACCCCAGATCTTGATTTTTATATCTTTGTTTATCTTATCTATTTCTTCCTTTTTTACCTTGTCCCACAGCCCTTTGTCATAATTTTTCCAGTGTTTAAACCCAAAATATGTACGCTTGAACTGTGACGGTGTGTTGGTAGCCAGAAGTGCTGCCTCTATTGGCAAAGTACCACTACCACACATAAAGTCCACAAAGTCTGTCCTGGCATCCCAGCCCGATAGCTGTATCAAGCCAGCAGCCAATGCTTCGTTCATTGGCGCAATTGTCTGCTCCACACGATAGCCTCTTTTGTACAAAGGCTCACCACTGGAATCCAGGGATACTGTGAAATAATCATTCTGTACATGTATATTTATCAAGACATTTGGCTGCTTTTTGTCAACATCAGGACGAAAACCGAATCTCTCCCGGAATTTGTCAGCTATGGCATCTTTGACCTTCTGTGCCACAAAGCCAGAATGACGGAATATATTGGAATGTACAACTGCATCTACTGCAAAGGTTTTTTCCTTGTCAAAGAGTGCAGGCCATTCTATCTCAAAAATTTTTTCGTATAATGTGTCAGGATCAGATGCAAAAAAATCTGTAACAGGCAAAAGTACACGTATTGCAGTCCGTAAAACCAGGTTTGACCTGTATAATAACTCCTTGTCCCCAAAAAATGAAACGGCACGTTTGAGGACTGTTATGTTTCTGCCACCAAGCCTTTCGATCTCATTCTTCAGAACCCCTTCCAGACCTGTGAATGTTGTAGCAATGATTTTCATTAAGCTCTGCCGTTTTTAGAGTTTATCGCAAAGATAAAGTTTTATTTTCTAAATTTGTTTATTAGTTTGCCAATGTTTTATAATTTTGAACTAAGTAATTAATAATTCATTAAAAAAACTTTGTGGTTATTATGAAAAGGCTTTTGTTTTTATTGTTTTTACTCCCATCTCTGGCCCGGGGACAATATTTTTTTCAGTATAAGGCAGATATTCAGAGAGTTGACTCTACTGGCTTTTATAATATTTTTTTACCACCTGATGTGACAAGCAAGCTTAATTATAAGTTTTCGGATATTAGAATCTATGATATCCGGGGTAAAGAAGTGCCATATATCCGTGATACCGAGGAAAATAGATTCAAGACTGCCAAACGGGATAAGTTGCGTATCATTCAGAACGAACACAAGACAGCAAAAAAGTATACTGTGGTAATGATTCACAACCCTGACCACAAGACCTTTTCAAATCTCGCTTTTATCATAAAAAATACAGATGCACAGATCTGGGTTAATATTAGTGCCAGTAATGACCTCAAGGACTGGCAGATACTAAAGAATAATGTGCGTTACCAAAAAGAATTTAGCGACTCTGCCACAGCACAGCTTTTGATAAATGATCTGCCAGAGGCTAATTATGAATATTATCGCATCATTTTCTTTGACTACAACCGCGAGCCTATTGTGGTGCTCAATGCCTATACATACTACGTGGAAAAAAGACACAGGGAATATGTCGAAGTCCCACATCCACGCTTTTTCCAGGATGATACTACTGAACCCCAGAAAACAATTGTCAAGATTGTTTTTAACGAACCCCAGTATGTGGACAAGATAGTTTTCAAAATAAAAAGTCCTGAATATTATCTGCGTAAAGCAGAGCTCACGACTCGTGACACCTCCACAGGAAAGAAAATTAGACTGCAATACTATTTTCACAATCAAAAAGACTTTTACTTATGCTCTGATAGCAGTAATGAACTTCTGCTTTCACGTTATTATGCAAAGGAATTATATCTGGTGGTGGATAATAACAATAATGAACCATTGCAATTCGAAGACATTAGAGCGTATCAACTGAAAGAACACCTTATTGCAAAGCTCGAACGGGGTAAACGGTATATTATCAAGTTTGGTAACAAGAATGTGCCTGCTCCTATCTATGACTTGAAATACTTTATAAACAAGATACCACGCAATAGACCAGAAATAACAGTCGAGAACATTGTTAAGTTATCGAATCCACAGAAAGAAGCTAGGCATGTGTATATCAAGCCAATATATCTATGGGTAGCCCTGATTATTGTGCTAATTATCATGATTATAATCTCTGTGCGAGTCTTTACCAAACACAAAACAGATGAATTGACGTAATGGCAGGATTGGCTCTGGAAAAAAGAATAAAGGCATTTGACCGTTTATCCGGTTTTATGGCAGCTGTTGCCCACAAAAATCTTGAAAAGGTACCAGCAGGCTTGGAGAATTTCTATGCCCACTTTCAGCAGCTAATACCACAATTGTATGACTACAATGGCTGGTTTGCAGAGGAATTTGTCCGTTACCAGCTCGGAGCACTCGCTGAGGCAACCACACGGCACAACATTGATAAATGGCTGGAACCATACAAAGATGCTTTTCAGGACAAGGATTTTGACTCTACAGTGGCCGTTGTTATGGCCGGAAACATCCCATTTGTGGGTTTCTCGGATTATATTAGCGTGTTAATTAGTGGCCACAGGCTTCTGGCCAAGCTCTCATCCAAAGATACATACCTGCCCAAGGCTATAACACGTGTGCTACTGGCCATTGAGCCTCGTTTTGAGCCATATATCACTTTGACCGAGGAGAAAATCGCTGGTTATCCCTTTGATGCTATAATAGCTACAGGAAGCGATAACACAGCGCGCTATTTTGAGTATTATTTTGGTAAATATCCAAATATTATACGCCGCAACCGTACTTCTGTCGCAGTTCTCACTGGCGAGGAGACACATGAGGAGCTGGAGGCCCTGGCAGATGATGTTTTCCTGTATTTTGGCCTGGGATGCCGCAATGTGTCAAAGATTTATTTGCCCAAAGGCTTTGACCTAGACCGCTTGTTCAAAGCATTTTACCGTTATCGTCATCTGGTTAATTATAACAAATATGCGAATAATTACAAGTACAACCGTGCTATAATGCTCGTGAACCGGGAGCGTTTCCTGGATAATGGCTTTGTCCTGCTCAAAGAGGAAGACCTGGCTCTCGTCTCTCCCACAGGCGTTGTCTATTACCAGTTTTATGATGATCTGAATAATGTGCCTTCTTACCTGGAGGCATACCGTGAGAAAATACAATGTGTGGCTTCTAATGCCCAGGTACAAGGGTTCAATGCAGTGCCGTTAGGCCAGACACAGCGTCCAATGCTGTGGGATTATCCAGATGATATTAATGTGCTTGATTTCCTAAAAAACATCTAAACAGAAAAACAATGCTCGGTGACACCATAACTGCCATTGCTACAGCACCTGGTAGCGGTGCTATAGCCGTTATACGCGTATCTGGAGAAGACACATTCAAGATAGTGGAAAAAATTTTCCGTCCACGGACAAAAGGGAAGAAACTAAGCCAGCAGAAAGGATATACCATTCATTTCGGCGAGATAGTGGACGGGGACGAGGTTATAGACGAGGTTCTGGTTTCTGTCTTTCGGGCGCCACATTCATACACAGGTGAGGACTCGGTGGAAATATCCTGTCATGGTTCGCTATACATACAGCAAAAAATCATAGAGCTTCTGGTTAATGCAGGGGCACGTGTGGCCCGACCCGGTGAATTTACAATGCGTGCTTATCTTAATAACAAGATGGACCTGGCGCAGGCTGAGGCCGTTGCCGACCTCATAGCCGCCACCAGTGAGGCGGCTCGCCGTGTGGCGTTTAGCCAATTGCGCGGTGGAGTGTCTCGCGAGCTGCGAGACCTCCGTCAGCGTCTGGTGGATTTTGCCTCGCTCATAGAGCTCGAACTCGACTTTGCCGAGGAGGACGTGGAGTTCGCCGACCGTAGCCAGCTGCGCGAGCTTATCCTGCAGATAAAGCAGCGCACCGAGAAGTTGCTATCTACCTTCCGTTACGGAAATGCCATCAAATCTGGCATTCCCGTTGCCATAGTCGGCGAACCAAACGTGGGCAAGTCCACCTTGCTGAACCTCCTTCTCAAGGAGGACCGCGCAATTGTCTCGGACATACCCGGAACCACACGCGATAC